>CAZSJB010000173.1:0-6747 GCA_964606625.1 uncultured Tepidisphaeraceae bacterium
CTTGCGGCTAACCGGTTTTCGAAACCGGCGCATTCAACCACTCTGCCACCTCTCCACGGTGAGCGAAAAATAGTATCCGATTGCCCCTGCAACGTCAAAGGGATCAGCTTACATGCGCTGCAGCCCCCTGCGCGATACATCCTTGCCCCTTGGAGCCCCCCTGCGACTGGGTGTTGTATGTATGACAGGCAAACAGGCCCAGACCCGCACGTCTACAGAATTTCCGCCTTGGACAGCCCTGCTGCAGATCACCCATACCTCTGCTAAGCGTCACAGAGCAATCCTGCCAGAGCGCCACCGCAATATGACCACACAAATTTCCTTGACAAGCAGCCCACCAGAACGCCAAAATATTGGCGAATCAATTTCTTGTTGATTACCTCTCTACGGGAGCCACTTCGATGGATATCGAGCAGCGCCTGTCTCGTCGCGAACGCCAGATCATGGGCATTCTCTTTGCCGAGGGCGAAGCGTCGGTCAACACCATTCGTGACCGGCTGCCCGATCCGCCCGCGCATACCGCCGTGCGCACCATGCTTCGGATTCTGGATTCCAAGGGGCTGGTCAAACGACGCAAACAGGGGCTGGAATACATCTACAGCCCGCGGCTGGGGCGGTCCAAGGCGGGACGATCGGCAATGCAGCGGGTGGTGCGGACTTTTTTTGGCGGCTCGCTGGAGCGGGCCGTGGGCGCATATCTCACCGAAGAGGGCGCTCGACTCAGCGACGATGAAGTACAGCGGCTGCACCAGATGATCGAACAAGCCCGCAAGGATGGGCGTTAAACCCGACCCAACTCACGGGGACCCAGGGACACAGGAGCTTTGAGATGCAGGCAATCCTTCCATTCCTGATTGATGGTGCAGCCAAGGGTGCAGCAATTCTGGTACTGGCGATCCTGATCACGGCTGCGCTACGCCGATATTCGGCGGCTGTGCGATATCTCGTGTGGACAGCGGCCACTGCGAGTCTGCTGTTGGTGCCCGTGTTATCATCCCTGCTGCCGGAACTGGCTGTGCTGCCGATAGGAGTGGCTGACCAGCCCGCCAAGGCTCATCCGACGGTCGCTGCGGCCTCACCCACCCGCACAATTGAAGGCACGTCACCGGCTGCACCATCAGCGATTCCGGATCAGCCAATCAATGTCGATTCAGTTTCTCTGGCGGAATCAGCCGCCCCACCCATCCTAGGCAGCGACACCATCACAGAGTCCCTGGCAACACCCGAGCTATCAACCATGGATCCATCCTGGGAGACGTGGCTACGGTGGCTGCCATGGATATGGCTGGGCGGGGCGCTGGTGGCGATCGCGCCGGTTCTCCTGGGCAGGATCAGCCTGTGGCAACTGAAACGGTCAGCCGATACGGCTGACGGATCCTGGCGAGCGTTACTCGACCAACTTCGGACTGAAATCGGCGTGCATCGGGTGGTCACACTTTTGCAGAGCCCCCACCGGACCATGCCCATGACCTGGGGCGCGCTGCCTTTGGGCCGGGCAACGATCCTGATTCCGGAGGACGCCCGCGCTTGGCTGCCCGACCGCCGCCGCGCGGTCCTGCTGCATGAGCTGGCGCATATCCGCCGACAGGACTGTTTCACGCAACTGCTGACGCACATCGGGTGCGCGCTGCACTGGTTCAATCCGCTGGTGTGGTACGCTGCGCACCGGATGCTCATCGAGCGCGAGAGGGCCTGCGATGACAGGGTGCTCTGCCATGAAACCCGCGCCAGCACCTATGCCCAGCATCTGCTGGAGATCGCAGCCGGGCCGCAGACACCGCGGTTCACCGCGCAAGCCGGGATCGCCATGGCGCGGCGCAGCAGCATTGAAGGCCGGCTGACCGATATCCTCGATCCGCGCCGAAACCGGCGGGCCATGACCCGGCTCGGGATTGCGCTGACGGTCGCGCTGCTGGCGATTGTCGTCGTGCCAATCGCGATGCTCCGGGCACAGGCGGACGGCGAAGGGGCCAGCCAGCCGCCTTCGCCGCAGGAGCGGATAGAGCAGGTCGAGAAGGCCGTCGAAGAGTATGCGCCGCAGCAAATTGCCCCCAGCAATGATCCAGCCGATCAGGTTACGATCAGCGGCACACTCCGCAGTATCGATGGTCGGCCGCTACCGCCAAAAGGAACCATCTCGTATAGCGTTGAGACATCCCGATCCGGTTCAACCATATTTACCACGTGGCGTGACGGCCGATTCGAAACCGAGGTTGGTCCGGGGATGATCTGGATCGTCGTCAGCGCCGACGGATTTGCGCCGAAGCTGTTCGGGCCGCTGGAAGGCCAGCCGGGCGCGACCCTGGAAGGGATCGAGATCTTCCTGGAGGGCGGCTATCCGGCTGAGGTGCATCTTGTGGATGAGCTTGGCAATCCGGTTGCCAATGCGCCAGTTTCGCTGTCGGTCAACTTTCGCGGCAGCAGCATGTTCCAGACGCACCACACGGATGACAAAGGCGTCCTGCACATCCCCCATGCAGCCAAGGCGCCCTACGGATTTTCCATCAATTTCCCGGGCATCCAGAAGGATCTGATACGTGACGTTACGTTGAAAGAGGGCGAGCCGTATATCTGGAAAGTTCGCCGATCCAAGCCGACCACGCTGGTCTTCCGAGGAACCGATGACCAACCCGTGGCGGATGCGCTGGTGCGGATATACGCCGAGACGCAGGGTGATCAGACACAAATGTCGGGATGGGGCGGGACCGAAGTCGGCCGCACCGACGCCGATGGCCGGATCACGGCGGATATCCTGGCTGAGAATACGACCTATACGCTGCTGCTCGAAGCCCGCGACGGCCGGCGGCAACTGGTACCCGACGTGCGCGCCGGCGACGCAAATCGCTTGGTGCGGCTTGATGCACCGATCACGATAAGCGGTCGTGTAACCGGCGACCTGTCCCGCCTGACCCAGCATCAGGGTGAGCCGGCGGTTGGCTATACCCTGTGGGCGAAACATGAGAACTCATCTCACGGCAGCACGACATATTACGCTTCGGTCGAGATTCGCGACGGGATAGGGTATTTCACGATTCCCAATCTCCTGCCGGTCGAGGTGAGCGTGTCAACGGGCGGGGTTACCGAGCGGATCGCCCTTGAACGCTCCGTGGATGACCTGGAACTGCATCTTCCTGAACTGCCGCCTGTGTCGGACCAAACGCGTGCCGTTCAGATCGTGATCAAGACGCCCCCCGGCCAGCCCGCCGCAACCGGGAGGATGCGTTTGGTAATCAAACGGGCTGGAAGCAGCCATATCGAGTCTGACTCCCGCGCATTGGTTGATGGCAGAGTCAACCTGGAGCTACCGGTGGGATCGACGATCGGCTGGGATGCGGAGCAGGTGAACGGGTACTGGTTCCCGCAAAGCCCGTGGGACGAGCACGCAACGGTCAAGCCAGGTGAAGGGCCTCAGGTGATCAAGATCGATGCGGTTCCGGCTGGGGCGATCATCGGACGGATCGTCGATGTCGATGGCCAACCCGTGCGCGACAGGGGCAACGTCAGCGTTTACGTCGCCAGGCAGCCGCCTCTGAAAGAAGGCCTGCGGGTCGACACGCTGCATAATATCAAGCCCATCGACGGCCGGTTTGTGGTATCGCCCCTGCCGCTTGGGGGTGAATATGCGGTGGGTACTTCCCAGGGGTACAACTACGTCTTCACCGATCCTCTACTGCTTGATGAAGCCCATCCAGTCCGCGAGGTCGAACTGCGCAGGGTGCAGGGCATTGACGCCACGGTGATCGTGCAGGATGCCGATGGTAATCCGATCGCTGGTGTACCGGTTCAATGCAAGTACAGCAGCCCCTACAGTAGTCATGGGGTCAGCCCGAATCCAACGACCGATGCTGATGGCCGGGTGGTCTTCAATCTCAATCCCGATGCGCCAGGCAAGGGGTACACAGCCAGCTACTTCGGAACTCGCGATTACATACCGGCAACCGTTCCAATCCGGTTGGACGGTCAGCCAACGGTCCTGCGCCTGAAGCGGGGCGGCGTGGTGACCGGCCAGGTGGTCGATGCTGAAACCGGCTGGCCGATTCCCGGTACCGAGGTGTACGCGACGCCCCTGGACCGGCGGCAGAACGAACCTTATGCCATTGAAGCCGAAGGCAAAACCGATTCCGCCGGCCGGTTCCGATTCAGCAATCTCGATCCCAGCCGCGAATATGGCTTCAATGTGCGCCGCGCGGCCAGCGCCTCATTTCCGTCCAGCTTCAGGGCTGTCCCCAATGATGGCCAGACGTTGCGGATTCCGATCACTGTGAGCGCGTCCAGCGGTCTCAAGCCGGTTGCCCCAGCGGACTGACTGGAGCAAATCGCGACGGCTCGCCTGCCGCAGCAAGATGACACGGACGAAATTGGCATGTGATCCAATCATCTATCCTGGACATAAACTAGCGACGCCTGGATGCAAAAGATGCGCGCCAGAAGCGGTCGGTCAGTGACATCCCCCAGTTTCACTTCCAGCCACGCAAGTGGTAACCTGCTCTGTTTCTGCCAGGAACCGTTGGCAGGGACTGTACAATCATGAATCCAACAACTGCTTATTCAGAACTTATCACCACATTGAAACGTATCGCCGTTCTTCGCAGCACCGCCGCCCTGCTGGGCTGGGATGAACGCACCATGATGCCCCCGCGTGCAGCGGCTTATCGGGGAGACCAGTTCGCCCTGCTGGCAGGCATGATCCATGAGCAGTTCACGCATCCGCGTATCGGCGAGTTGCTCCATGCCTGCGAAACGTCCGACCTGATGGCTGATCCCGATTCAGACACGGCTGCCAATATCCGGGAGATTCGCCGCGACTACGATCGCGCCACCCGCCTGCCGAGCACTCTCGTGGCTGAACTGGCTCGGATGCGGGCTGTCGGCCACCATGCCTGGACCAGCGCCAAAAAAGACTCCAACTACGCTGCATTCGAACCCACCCTCGCCCGCATCCTGGATCTCGTCCGGCAGGAAGCCACCTGCTACGCCCCCGTGAGCGGCGAGTTGTACGATGGCCTGCTCGATGGTTATGAACCGGGTGAGACAACGGCTAACCTCCGCACGATCTTTGCGGCACTTCGACCGCGCTTGATTGAACTGGTTCGGAAGATCATGGACTCAGGCCGTCAAGCACCGCTGGAGATCCTGACCCGTCATTACCCGGTTGACGCGCAGGCCACCTTGGCACGGGAAGCAGCCGCGGCTGTCGGGTATGACTTCGAAGCCGGCCGTCTCGACACCAGCGTGCATCCATTTTCCTCGGCCATCGCCCCCGGCGATGTGCGCATCACCACCCGTTATGACGAGCACTGGTTTGGCGACGGCTTTTTCAGCACGCTCCACGAAGTGGGCCATGCCTTGTACAACCAGGGCATGGCGGCGGAGCATTTCGGCACGCCGCTGGGCACCCACTGCTCGCTGGGCATTCACGAATCCCAGTCACGTCTTTGGGAAAATCAGGTGGGACGATCTCGGTCTTTCTGGAAGCTGTTCTTTCCTCGCGTGAAGGCGTTCTTCCCGCAATCGGCAGGAGATCTAACCGAGCAACAATGGTACTTCGCGGTCAATGATGTACGTCCCTCGCTGATTCGCACCGAAAGCGACGAAACAACCTACAATCTGCACATCATGCTCCGGTTTGAGCTGGAATTACTGCTGCTGCACGATCAACTCTCAACCAGGGATCTGCCCGAAGCCTGGAATGCCAAGATGGAGGAGTATCTCGGCGTCAAGCCGAGAACCGATCGTGAAGGCGTGCTTCAGGATGTGCACTGGTCCAGCGGCGCATTCGGTTATTTTCCGACCTACACGCTGGGCAATCTGTATGCGGCACAGTTTTACGAGCAGGCGTGTCACGATATCGGGGAGATGGATGCACGGATTGAACGCGGCGACTTCACGTCCCTGCTACAGTGGCTGCGAGAAAAAATCCATCGTGCAGGTCGCCGCTACACAGCAGCCCAGCTCGTTCAGCGCATCACCCACAAACCACTGAGCGCGGATCCTCTGCTGCGGCATCTCACCACCAAAGCGAACGAAGTGTATGGGGTTGAATGCCCGTGACTTGAACCACACCATCTGACATGCGTTTAGCCCTGGTCATTCTCCATGCCGATTCTTCCCGCGGTGGCGCTGAGCGATATACGCTCGATCTAGCGAGCAATCTCATTGATCGCAGTCATGACGTCACGCTGATCGCCACCAGTTTCGCCGAGGAGATCGATCCTCGTATCACTCGCGTCACCATTGATACGTTCGGCCTGACGCGCCGCCAACGCTATCTGTCATTCCTGGACGCGGTCGACGATCATCTGGCCAAGGTTTCCTATGACCTGGTGCATGCGATGCTTCCGATCCGTCATTGCGATCTCTATCATCCGCATGCCGGCATGGCTGCCGATGCGATCTCCCACGGCCATCACAAATACGCCGGCAGGATCGCACAATCCAGCGCCTGGATTGCCAATCGCATCAACCGCAAGCGGCTAGCGTTCGCCGCTGTCGAACGCCGCTTACTGGAATCCGCCAATCCGCCGATCGTGCTGTGTTTGTCGCAATACGTGCAGCGCACCGTTCAGCAACATTATCCCCATCTCCCGCAGGACCGGCTGGCCACACTCTTTAATGCGGTAAACATTCATCATTACGATCCCCAGCGTGAACCATCCGCCAGAGCAGAGCTGCGCAGCCGGCTGGGTATCTCACAGGACGCCATCGTCGCCCTGTTCGTCGGTCATGACTATGCACGCAAAGGTCTTC
>CAZSJB010000174.1:0-6736 GCA_964606625.1 uncultured Tepidisphaeraceae bacterium
TCCTCATCGACAAGTTCCTCGATAGGGCAATCGAAGTCGATGTGGATTGCCTGGCGGATTACCCTCCCGCCGGCAGCGAGATGGGATCAGCCAGCAGCACGGGATCCGGCCGGGCGGTCGTCATCGGCGTAATGGAGCATATCGAGGAAGCCGGCATTCACTCCGGCGACAGCGCCTGCTCATTGCCGCCCTATACGTTGTCCAAGGAGATGGTCGACCGTCTCAAGGAGCAGACGCGAAAGCTGGCAGCGTCGCTGCGGGTGTGTGGGCTGATGAACGTACAGTATGCGATCAAGGAGGACGAGATCTACGTCATCGAGGTCAACCCGCGGGCCTCACGCACCGTGCCGTTTGTCTCCAAGGCCACCGGCGTGCCGTGGGCACGCATCGCAGCCAAGGTCATGGCCGGCAAGACGCTGGATGAACTGGACGTACATGAACTGCCCGATCCCAGGCATACGAGCGTCAAGGAAGTCGTCTTCCCGTTCAACAAGTTCCCCGGGGTCGATATTGTCTTGGGGCCGGAAATGCGCTCCACGGGCGAGGTCATGGGCATTGACGACAATTTCCCCATCGCCTTTGCCAAGTCGCAGATCGCAGCCGGTACGGTCCTGCCCACCAAGGGAACCGTGTTTGTCAGCGTCCGTGACAGCGACAAACACGGCATCGTACCGATCGCGAAGATGCTGGCCGATGCCGGATTCGATCTGATCGCAACGGGCGGCACCTACGAGGTGCTGGCGAAGGCGGGTATCGCCGCCACGCGCATTCCCAAGCTCGCCGAGGGCCGTCCCAATATCCAGGACTACATCAAAAACGGTGAGGTGCACCTGATCATCAACACACCCACCCGTAAAGGTCCGCAGACCGACGAGGGCAAGATCCGGGCGATGTCGGTGATCCACCGCATCCCCATCACCACGACCCTGACCGCCGCCAAGGCTGCGGCGCACAGCATCGTTGCTCTTCAGAAAGATGGCTGGAATGTGAAACCGCTTCAGGATTATCACGGCAGGGCCTAGCCGGTGCGCCGGGCGTGACAATAAACACAAAAAGGCGGTTGCATTCGCATGCAACCGCCTTTTGCTGTTGTGTGCCGGGCAGATCTACGTGCCAAGCACTTCCAGCAATTGCTTGAGATCCTTTTCCTGGGGATCGTCGGGATTGTTCACAAGGTAGTGTTCCAGCCATGCCGAGGCGGGGCGGCTCATCCCGATGCGCGCCAAGACCAGCGCCAGGTCGCGCTGAAGGCGATCCTGCTCCGGCCACAGGAGCATCTCCATCTCCAGCATCGCGGCGACATCGGCGTACCGGCCTTCGGAACCGAAGATGTTAAGCAGGTTTTGCAGGATGCGGGTCAACCAGTGACGGGTGCTGGCCGGCTGCATCAGCTCCTCGATCGGCTGGACTTCTGCCCCAAACATGCTCTGCATGCGCTGGCTGGCCTCTTCAGGCGTAATCAACCGGCCACCGGCGAAGGTGTCCACCAGGATCGGGGCGGCATCGACATCGATGGCCGCCAGGAAATGTCCCGGAAGGGCCACTCCCCAGCAGCGCAGTCCCAGTCGCTGGGCGACGAGCTTGTAGACCAGCGTCAGCGTGATCGGCAGCCCGCGCTTGTGCTCCAGCACATGCGGCAGGTAGCTGTTGGAGGGGCTGTAGTAGGTTTCCGTATCCCCCATGAAGCCTAACTCATCGAACAGATAGTCGTGCAGATGGGCCAGCATCGCCTGCGGCTGAACACCCCGGACGCGGGAGCGGACGGTATCCGCATAGGTCTGGATCGTTGCGTCGATTTCCGCGTGATTCACATCCGGCATTTCATGCATCGCAACGGCGAGGGCACCATTAAGCAGCGCATCTGGCGATTCCAGAATATCCAACTGCTCGGAAAGCAGACGGAAGGCTTCGGGGTGGGCACAGATGGGTAGCTGGGTATTCATGACAGTCTCCGGTTAAGCCGATTCAACACTTCTTATCGGCCTGCTACCCGACTGTGATGTAAATTCTATGCCGCACCCATTCCAGGTCCTCGAATGCCGCGATTTTGAGGAATGAAGCACGCCCCGATGTAAAGATGGGAAAGGGGAGTTCTCAGGGAAGCCCGCTGCCGAGTGCGTCAAAATGTCTTGGTCGATGCTGCTGCCCATTTGATACTGAAACTGTCGAACTGGCAGTCAGCAGGGATTCATCAGGTTCTTGCCGCGTGTGCTCATGGTGATGCTAAACGCTTGAATAAGACGATGTTATGCACATCAAGGTAACTGAGCATTTAGGCGGCATGATGGCCTTGCAACTGGCCTAAGATTTGTTGTAAGTCTCCAGACCTACGTCATTGCAAGGAGAATCGTTGTATGAGCAAATTTGTGAATAATGTCCGCACAGCACTGCTGTTGGGAGCGCTGACGGCGCTGATCCTGTGGATCGGCAACATGCTCGGCGGCAGGGAGGGGTTGATCATCGCCCTGTTCTTTGCGGGGGCGATGAACTTCTTCTCGTATTTCTTCAGCCACAAGATTGCGCTGGCGATGATGCGTGCTCAGGAAGTCGGCCCGGGTCATGAACTGTACCACATCGTCGAAGAGCTGGTGCAGCGTACGAACATGCCCATGCCCAAGGTCTACATCTCGCCGACCAACGCGCCCAACGCCTTTGCCACCGGCCGCAATCCCAAGAACGCAGCCGTGTGCGCCACAGCCGGCTTGCTACAAATGTTGAACCGCAACGAGATTGCCGGCGTCATGGCGCATGAGCTGGCACATGTGAAGCATCGCGATACGCTGATCCAGGCGGTGGCTGCTACGATCGGCGGGGCGATCAGCATGCTGGGTTACATGTTCTGGTTCGGCGACCGACGCGACGTGCATCCGCTGGTCGCATTGATCGTGCTGATGGTGGGCCCGCTGGCTGCCGGATTAATCCAGGCGGCGATCTCGCGTTCGCGCGAGTTCAATGCCGACACCGAAGGCGCCAACATCTGTGGGAACCCGATGTATCTGGCGACGGCCCTGGAGAAGATTCACTACGCCGCTCAGCGAGTGCCGCTGGCGATCAATCCTGCGTTCAACAACCTGTTTATCATTGAACCGCTGAACCCCATGAAGGCGATGGCCAACATGTTCAGCACGCACCCCCCGCTGGAGAAGCGCCTGGAGAACCTGATTGGCGCGCCGTCGACCGGGCTGGTCCGGTGAGGCGAGAGGGGGAGTAAGAAGCGGGGGGCAGCGCGTACTGTAAATGCAACAAGCCGGTTTCCTTGAGGAAACCGGCTTGTTGCATTGAATCGCCAGGTTGTTTCCAGCGGATTAGCGCTTGGAGAACTGGAACCGGCGGCGTGCGCCGCGCTGGCCGTATTTCTTGCGTTCTTTCATGCGGCTGTCGCGGGTGAGGAATCCGCTGTTGCGCAGAGCCGTTTCCGTGGAAGGATCATACTTGATCAGGGCACGGGCCAAGCCCATGACGATGGCGCCGCTCTGGCCGGTGGTGCCGCCGCCGCGAGCATTGATCCAGATATCGAGCTTGCCGGCGATGTTGGCGGCTTCCAGGGGGCCGAAGATGGCTTTGCGGTCGGGTTCGCGGCTGAAGTAATCGTTCAGCTCACGGTTGTTGATGGTGATCTTGCCCGAGCCGGGTGCGATGCGGACGCGGGCTGTGGATGTTTTGCGACGGCCAGTGCCCCAGATGTAAGTTTTGGGGCCAGCCGGAACCTCGGGGGTGGTTTCGGTTTGCGTTTCGGGAGTCGTTGCTGTTTCTGTCATGGCGGGGTGCTGCCTTTACTGTTCGGTTTTGTCGAGATCCCAATAAAGGGGACGCGTTTTGTTCCGGAACGTAGGGGCGATCGCTCGACCGCCCTCAAAATCTAATTATCCGCAAAAAGCTCTGCGGACTCACCGGATCAGAGCTTCAGCTCGACCGGCTGCTGCGCCGCATGCGGATGCTCCGAACCGGCGTAGACTTTCAGCTTGGTGAACATGTGGCGACCGAGCTTGGTCTTGGGAAGCATGCGCCGCACCGCCAAGCCGACCAGCTTCTCAGGACGCTTGGCGCGCATTTCCTCGAAGGTGTAGACCTTGCGACCGTTGGGATAGCGGGTGTAGGTGTCGTATTCCAACACAGCCGCCTTGTTGCCTGTGACCCGGATCTTGTCAGCGTTGATGACGATGACAAAGTCGCCGGTGTCGACGTGGGGGGTATAGGTCGGCCTGTGCTTGCCCTGGAGAATCGTGGCGACGCGGGCAGCCAACCGGCCCAGAACTTGATCGGTGGCGTCAATAATGTGCCACTGCGCCTGGATTTCTCCCGGCTTGGCGAAGTATGTGGGCGAAGCGACGGTGGCAATGCTCATGATCGTTCTTCCTACGCCAAACCGTTGGCTGGCGTTTTGCGGCATTAACAACTTAAGGACGAAAACCGCGCGGGCAAGAGATACCTCGCCCGCGCGGGACGGAGTATGGTACTCCTCCCGCAAATGATGTCAAGGATCCGCCAGCCGGAGTTTTAAAACATCGCAGCCAGCGGCTTGAGGACTTTGTCACTATACCCTAAAAAATGCTTGACTATAGGCGTGAGGAAGTGTATTGTTAGGGTGGTCGGCCTCGCGCGTCGGCTGCATTCGCTGTCGCCAATTGACTCTCGTCTTGGAGAAAAGATATGTCGCATCCTTGCTTGGGTCCGCTCCATCCTCTCATCGTTTTTGTCCGTTCCTGAGCTCTGAGAGCTTGTTTCTGGACCGAAACGAACCCAAACGAACCCAAGAGATCCGCATTTTTGGCTCCATTTCGCGGATTGGGTGGTCAGAAAATCCTAAAACGTACCCATCGGGGTGTTAGCGGGTTCTTGTCCACAGCAGAGGGAGCGCATGAAAAACGGGGCTGACGTTCGACGTCAGCCCCGCAAGCTCGATTAGTGGAATCGAGCGATCCAAACTTCAAGCCATCCGCCGCCGACGACGCAGCAGGGCCAGCCCGCCCATTCCCAGCAGCCCCAGGCTCGCCGGCTCGGGAACCACCGAGGTGTTGTCCAGAGCCAGCCCTTCGATGGTGTTGTAGACCAGCCAGCCGTATCGCGGGCCCCCGACGACGGTGGCGATGTCGTCCACGGCACTCGAGCGGGTGATGGAATAGAGGGTATTGCCCGCAGTGTCCAGGAGGTTCATATCCACCGCAAGAATGCCTTCGTTGTCATAGAACACGGTCTCAAAGGTGTACCAGCCGCTGCTGTTCACCGTGAAGTAGTTTCCGCCGTTCTCGTTGAGCAGTTTTCCGGGTTTGAACGACGTGTTGGCGTTGTTGGAGGCGTTGATGAGCAGGCTGCCGTCTACTACACCGACATGCCAGACAAAGTCGCGCCGGTGACTCCCGTCGGGCTTATTGACCGCCACGGCGTAATCAAATCCGTTCTCGTTATTCCAGGTTGTGTCGAGATAGATATCCTGCTTCACAACAAAGCCCGATCCAAAGGTGCTGCTGTAGCTGCTGAGCGACGCATAAGGTCCGCCCGAACCCAGGACACTGATAATCGCGTGATAATCGCCGCTGGCCGACGTAATGCCGTTGTGGCCGCTGGGAACCTGCTGGATCTCACTGCCGCCATAGTTCTTCCAGATGTCGCCGGGCTGCCAGTCGGGCGACTCAAATCCCTCGAAGACCGCGTAAGCCGGATTGGCCGACAACGTGATTGCACCCACAGACAGCAAAGCCGCCGTCACAAAAGTCTTCATACATCTCTCCACATCATGACAGGAATAAGGATACATTCCGCTGGACCCTGCCTGTCTTCCATGAGTCCAACGCTTGTTAACACGGTTAGTAATTGGTCTGAACCAGACGACGCAGCCCCATCCCCAAGGTGGGTACCCACTCAAACCGCCTTCAGCCAGATCTCTGTTTCTTTCGTGGCTGGATGTAATAGAGACACCCTTTTAGGAGGGTATGTCTGTCATGAATCCCACAGTCTTATCGGTCGGATCCTTCGAATGCGGCTAGAAAATCCCTTGCATGCAGAGAACCATACCCCATATCTGCGGACTCACAACGAAAACTCTGTCATAACGGGGGAGAAATCCATCATGTCGATGCGAGGATGGGCGATCTGTGTGGGTGAGGCCGAAAAAGCATCGTGTTTCGTGAAGCGGACTACACACAATAGCACAGCCGTTCGCGCATCGTGCACGGGCGGCAAATCCGCGTGGAGCGGTGCGATTACCGTCGCCGAATGGGGGGGAATTGAGGTTTCTGGCCTGTGTCCATTTGCAGGCCGCAGGCGTAGGCGATGGCCAGGGCGTCGGCGACGTCTGGGGGTTCGGGTGGAGTGGCAAGGTTCCAGATGGCTTGCACAGCGCGCTGGATCTGGGCCTTGCCGGCATGGCCGTGGCCCGTGACCGATTGCTTGATGCGGTTGGCAGCCAGTTCCACCAGCCGTACCTCGCGCCGCGCTGCTACCAGGAGGATCACCCCACGGGCATGGCCCATGATGATGGCTGTGCGCGGGTGGGCGTAGTGGGCGTAAAGCTGCTCAACGCAGATCACCTCGGGGGAGTGCTCATCCAGGATCGCCTCAAGCTCCCGCTCGAGCTCGACCAGGCGTTCAGAAACGCTGGTCTTGGCTTTCAGCCGAATCACCCCGGCATCAATCAGCGCCGGCGTGCGCACGTGCGGCTTATGGTCAATCACCCCATAGCCGGTGAGCTGCAAGCCAGGATCGATGCCGAGAATTCTCATGCGCGCGAAGTACCAGG
>CAZSJB010000175.1:0-6725 GCA_964606625.1 uncultured Tepidisphaeraceae bacterium
GGGTCCAGCCGCTTGCCGTCGATCTCCACGGCCTTGCCGCGGATGCGTCGGCGCACCGGCGCGGGCAGCTTCAGCGCGGTGCGCAGCGCGGCGCCCTGGACGGCGCCCATGATCGGCGTGAGGGCTCCCCCTCGTTCGTTGCGCATGGCGTCAACGTACTGGGTGATCGAGCATCGCCGCGCCTACGCAGCCGCACTGGATGCCCTGGCAGCCCAGCGGATCGCCAGCCGCGATGCCCATGCCGCCACGGCAGCCAATCTCCACGCGATCGCACAGTCGCTGGATCGCCTCGAATCGCTGACCTCGCTCCCATCCCGCCTTCTTGCAGACCTGGAGGTGCGCCCATGAACTCGATCAATCTTCAAGAGGAAGTGCGCCGTGCCATTTCCACGAGTTGGTCATCCTTTGCGCAATCGCACCCGCGGCTGGCACGCGTGATCGATCGCGAGGTGCTGATCGAGACGGTGACGAAACAACTGGCCGCCGATCCCGATTATCAGCGTGCGCTGGATAACGCCGCCCACCTGGAGTACGGCGCACAGGCAGTGACGGGGATGATTCGCAGGTTTGTGACAGAGGCCCTGCAAAGCCTGGGCTGGTAGGACAAAGCCATGACATCGACCCCGGGTGGCCCGGCTTTGCCGGGGCGGATTCCTGCCCAGGTGTAGCAATGTGTTTGGGAAACCGTTCATCGGGCGAGGGGAGAGGGGGAATCGACTTGTTGCAGTCCCGGTATCCGTGCCTACACTTTGCCAGAGTTCCAGAAGTATGACAGCCGTGACGCCTCCATCCCCTGCGCCGCAGCCGACGTTCCGCCTCGATGCCGAGCCGGCGCCGCTGTGGCGATACCTGTCGCCAGTATCACTCGTACAGTCGCTTTGGCGACATCGCGTGCTGCTGGGACAACTGGCTCGCACCAATGCCTCTGCCGGACATCGCGGAAATCTGCTGGGGCGGACCTGGATTGTGCTGGATCCGTTGATCCTGCTGGCGGTTTACGGATTTGTGTTCGGGATGCTGTTTCACTCGCGTCCCGGTGTGATGGACCAGGGGGCGACGGGATTCGTGCTGTCGCTGTATGCGGGTATGTTGGCGTACCAGGTGTTCGCCAGTTCAGCCAACCAGGCGACGTCTGCCATCACTTCATCTCGATCATATGTAAAGCAACTGGTTTTCCCGATGGAGGTGCTACCGGCTGCCACGGTGGGCGGAGTCCTGATCGGGACATGCATCGGGCTGGGGCTGCTGGTAATCGCGGCAGCCGTAACCGGCAATGCGATGGGGTGGGTGACCGGTTTGGGGTGGCAGGTAATTTTCCTGCCAGTGGTGCTGGTGCCGATGGTGCTGCTGGCGCTGGGCATGGCGTGGGTGGTGGCGTCCCTGGGGGTGTACATTCCGGATGTACGGAAGATCGTCGCGGTGGTCACACAGGTGGGATTTTTCCTCACGCCGATCATCTGGCCGCTGTCGGCATTTCCGGAGAAGTATCGCTGGGTCGTGCATTTGAATCCGCTGACGGTGGTGGTCGAATCGGTGCGCGATGTGGTGCTGCACGCCCGCCAGCCCGATTGGAGTGGACTGGCGATCGTAACGCTGATCGGCCTGGTGGTCTGCCAGCTTGGCTATGCGTTTTTCATGAAGACCAAGCGGGGATTTGCGGATGTATTGTGATGAATTGTCCGGTGTTCGTTGTCTGTTGTCAGCGGCGGGCGGTTTGCTTCCGTTTGCCTGCTGTGTACTGAACCATGCCTGACGCTACCGCCAATCTCGCCATTCGCGTCCGCAATCTGTCGAAGGCATATCGCGTCTACCCGCGGCCTTTTGATCGGCTGAAGGAGATGATCCTGCGCCGGCCTTGCCATGAGGTGGTGCATGCACTGCATCCCATCTCCTTTGATGTTCGCCAGGGAGAGTGTGTTGGAGTGATCGGTCACAATGGCGCCGGCAAGACAACGCTGTTGTCCTTGTTGACCGGCACCCTGGCGCCCACGACCGGCACGGTGGAAGTGTATGGCCGGGTGAGCTCGATTCTCGGTCTTGGCGCGGGAATGATCCCGACCGACACCGGCCGGGAAAACATTCGCCACGGACTGATCACGCGCGGCATCGATCCCGAACGATGGGAGGAGCTTGAACGAGCGATCATCGCTTTCAGCGAGCTGGGCGATGCAATCGACAAACCTGTCCAGACTTACTCCAGTGGCATGGCGATGCGCTTGAACTTTTCCATCGCCCATGCCGTCGAGCCGGATATCCTTATTGTCGATGAAGCCCTCTCTGTTGGCGACGCCCGGTTTGTCTTCAAATGCCAGAAGAAAATGCGCGAGTTCCTCGACAAGGGGAAAACGCTGTTTTTCGTGTCGCATAACGTGGCATCGGTGCGGGAGCTGTGCACCCATGCTCTGCTGCTGGAAAAGGGGCATCTCGTTGCGACGGGGGATGTGGTCGCGGTATTGCGGGAGTATCAGCTTCGCTACTTCAACCAGAAATCGGAACCGACCCCCGTAACCGCGGACGGGGACAAACGGGATCATTGGGGACGCGAGGATGTCCATCTAAAATCCGTTCAGCCGCTGGGCGCCGACCCAAGCCCCAGTGGCGTCTGGATGATTGCCCAGGGCAAGGAGCTTCTGGTTGATGTCGAACTGCAATCCGAAGCCACGATTCCATCGCCTGCGATTGGTATCGTTGTCAGCAGTGGATATGGCAACCGGGTTACCGGGTTTTCGACCATCGGCCAACCGGTTCCCGCCATCGCGCCAGGGAAGTTTTCATTCCGTTATCGCATGCCCACCTTCATGCAGCCGGGAACATATAAGCTCGAACTGATCATCGCCGATACCTCCGGCGACGAGCCCCGCCTGATCGGCCTGTGGGATGATCTGATGCGGTTTAAGATTGTCTGGAACGATTACAAGATACAGGGGGTGATCGATTGCGGCGCGTCAATCGAATATGGCGGTGAAACCTATTCAATCGAGTCCGAACGTCTTCGGCGTGAGGCGGCGCGCAAGATGACCATTGGATGATGCATCATGTCCCAACACGCTGATCATCCCCTGTTTGTCCATGTGCATATCCACAAGTGTGCCGGAACCAGCTTCAATGCGTTGATTCGAAAGACGTTCGCGCCGTTCCACCTGGATGCCTATATTGCTGACCCGTTTTATACCTATCAGCCGGTGGAGTTGGACGACCTGGTACGACAGTGGCCGGCTGTGCGGTCGATTGCGTCGCATTCGATCCGGCTGTTTCCGGAACGTATCGGTGGCCGTCAGCCGCTGTATGTCTGCCTGCTGCGCGACCCGGTTGACTGGTTCGTTTCTTACCTGACATACGTCCAGGCCCATTTCGACGAACTGACGCCGGCGCACGCAGCTACCTTTCCCCCAGGAGCCGCCACCATGCCCCTGGGTGAATTGGCTGATGTGATGGCGCAACGATTCACGGCGCGTCCCACGATCTACTGTACATTTATACGCTACCTGGCCGAAAGCGCATTTCGACAGGCCCTTTCGGGCATTATGGAGATGCCGTCCAATGACGTGCCACTTACCGGAAAGGCTGCGGCGCTCTTTGAGGAATCCGGGCTGACGATTGCACAGCGAATGTTGTCACGGTTTTTCTTTGTGGGAATCGTTGAACGGATGGAAGCATCCATTGCGGCGCTTCGCAAGAAGCTGGAGGGGGTAGGGATTGCCCTGGCGGATGAACCCATCACCGAGCAGAACGTGACGCGCCATCGCCGCGATGATCTGCATTGGCTGGGCAAGGATCATCCGACAGGCATCGCCATCCGCCGGTTGCTTGTCGATGATCTGAAGTTGTACGAATGGGCACTGCAACGGCTGGACAACGATGCATCATCGTAGCGCAATGGCGATGTTGCGCGAGGCCAGCGGTGGTGCGGATTGAATCTGGGCTTCGCTGAGCCGTCGATGCAGGGGATGCGTGGGATCCAGGCGCTCGTCACCGTTCAGGGCCGCGCAATAGAGCGTGGCGGGTCGACCCTCGCGCAGCAGCAGGTTGGGACGTTCCAGCCGATGGACCGCGTGAAATCCCTCTGGTGTTGGCCAGCCGGGCGCGAATGCCAGCATCGCACGATTCAGATCCCATTCGATGCCATCATCGCTGTCGAGAATGGCTGTTCCGTTCGATACGCCGCACACTCTCCCGCTCATGTCCTTGAAGAGCATGTAAAAGCGGCCGTCTTCGATCCAGACGCACATGTCCTCGATGTTGATCCCGCGCCCGGGAGCAAGGATTGGATTGGAAGGATGTTGCGCGTAGGGCCCTTCGGGTGTGGGTGCCGTCGCCAGCGAAAAAACCAGGTTCCCATGCGCCGGATCGACCGTTTTGTAATAGAGGAAGCAACGACCGTCCGGTGCGACCACAGCCGAGGGATTGCTATGAAAGACAGGTGTACCCGGATCAGGCGCAAACAGTGGTTCGTCCATTCGGCGCCAAGGGCCGGTCGGGCTGTCGCCGATCAACACGCCGATCCGCTGGGACATTCGCTCATGGCTGTCCCGGATCTGGGTGATGCGCATCGCCTGCTGCGGAAGCTCGCGCGGCGCGTACTGTCGGGATGGATCGTGCTGTGTGCCAGTATAGAACAGATAAATCCTGCCGCCGTGTTCGAGGACGGTGGGGTTGAAGACCGAATGGTGATCCCAATAAAGGCTGCCATCGTTCTGTGATCCGGAGCGATCATTGATCAGAACTTCCCGTGTTGTAAAGGGGCCGGTCAGGGAGGCACTGGTTGCGCGACAGATTTCACTCCGCCACAGCCAGCCGAGAAATCCCGACCATTTCGGCCATCGTGCGCCATAAAAATGAACCGTTTCCGGCCCTTCTTCCCCCGGGCCGATGATTGCATCACCACCCCAGCAGTAATAATCCTCCTCTGCCCACCCGGCTGGCTCGCGGACAGGAATCATTCGATCCTGCCATGCCCCGCGAGCAGGCGTGGTAGATGTTTGCTCGCCCGACACAAACGGAATCCGGGTTCGCAGGAGAATCGCTCCGGCAGCCAGTCCGGTAGTGAGAATGAATTGGCGACGTGAAAGCATGATGAACCGGACGTGATTGTTGCAGGCTGGAGCAAGGATGCAAATCGCTGCTTTATTCGAATCATGGGCCCGATGAAGGGGGGCCTGCGGGATCGACTGGTATTACCACATCGCAATGGGAAGCGGGCGATGCTAAAATCGGACCTTTGTTTCATTGACCCCGGACTGTGAATATGACTGCCGTTACCACACCCTCCCCTGCTTTGTGCACTGCCCGTAATCCCTTTGACGAATCGGCTGATCGCCTCTTGGCAGCGCTGGGCGAGTGTACGAATCGCCGCGTGCTGATTTGTGGGGATAACGTGGCTGTGCTGACGCGGGCGCTGTTGCAGGCGGGGGCAAGGGTGGAGATTGCGTCGGGGCTGGAGAAGGCTCGTCAGCGGGCGCAGCGGCAATTTCCGGATCTGCCCGTGCTGCTGCGGGATGAACGGTTCACCGAGGAGGCGCCCTCACGCGGGAAGTATGACCTGGTGGTGCTGTGGGACGGGTTTGGACCGGGGCTACAGCATTGGGTGACGGTGCTGCAGTCGCTGGGGGATGAGGTGTGGGCCGATGTGATGGGCCAGGGATGGCGCCGGGTGACCGGCCAGGAGCCATCGTTTGAGTTTTTCCCCGATGCAGCCGTTCGGGCGGCAGCAGCGCGACCCGCGGACGAAATATCCGACCCGCTGCTGGTGCATGTGCATGTTCCCAAGAATGGCGGATCATCGACCAACGATGTGCTGTTCGAAAGCTTCGGATATCGATACGTGCCGCAATACGCGGTGAATCCGGGTGTGCAGTATCGGGCGGATTTTTTTGAAAAGAAGGTTCCGGAGATTCCCCAGGCGCAGGTGATTGCATCGCACAGTTTTCGGGAGTTTCCCGCACAGGTGGGCCGGCGGCCGCTGCTGCATGTGACCTTTTTGCGGCATTCCATTGCGCGGCACCTGTCGTATTTCCGCTATGCCAAGAAGCATTACCACACCTTTACGCCCGAGCACATCCGAACCCTGCCGCCTGGGTTCATGGAGATGACGGCAGCGGAGTATCTGCAATTTGAAGCCGGCGTTGCCAGGCAGGGATATCCGCTGGGGCAGATCTGCACCTTCGATGCTGAGGGAAACCTGGCACGAGCGCAGGACGTGCTTGAAGGGTTTTTCATGGTGGGAGTGGTGGAGCAGCTGGACCGCGGATTGGCGCTGTTGCGGAAAAAACTCAAAGCCGTCGACCTGTACCTGGTGGATCTGTCAGCCGGACGGGCCAACACAACCGAAGACCTCTATGACCAGACTGGCGGCATGCTCGAAGACCCCGCGACGCTGGAAGCCGCCTCATATCTGAAAGATGACCTGGAATTGTACAACTGGGCCAAGCGGCGGTTCGAGCGCGAATGCGTGATGTACGGGGTATGAAGCGCCTCAGGACCGCATCCTGCGGGGCATTGTAAAAGCCTGTGAATCTGTAGTGGCACGGGCGTCCCGCACATGTATTTCCCATTAAACAGCGCACATGCGAGACGCCCATGTCAACCGTTTAGCCGGCTACGGTTTTGGTGGCGTAGGCGCGGGCGGTTTCCAGCGCGTCAGGAAGCTTTGAGGGATCCTTCCCGCCAGCCTGGGCCATTTGCGGGCGGCCGCCGCCGCCCCCGCCAGCCGCTTTGGCAGTTTCACG
>CAZSJB010000176.1:0-6725 GCA_964606625.1 uncultured Tepidisphaeraceae bacterium
GGGCACGAAAAAGCTGTGGATCACATCATCGCTGCTGAGGACCAGCCGAACCGGGGTGTCAGCCGGGATATGCAGTTCCGGACTGACAAAACCATCCGGGTAACGGAATGCCCAGTTCCACATCGATGCCGACACCTGGATCTCATAGGCATCCGGCGGCATGACCGACTGCTTCAGGTAGGTGCGGAACCCGTAGTAGAAGATGATCAGGACCAGGATGGTCGGAATGATCGTCCACGTGAGTTCAAGCGTTGTGCTATGGGTGGTCTGGTGAGGCGGAGCAGCCTGCGGATTCTCGCCACGGTGACGAAAGCGAATCGTAAAGTAGACCAGGCAGAACCCGATGAGGCACGTAAAGATGACGCAGATCCAGTAGATCAGGTAGAACGTCCAGTCGGTTTCGCCTGCGTAGGTTGAGGCGCGCTCCGGCATCCAGAACGTTTTATTTGCTTGTGCCAGCAGAGAGAGCAGCATATCAGTTCCACGGTGCAGCCGAAGCATTGCCCGGCTGGGGGTCTTCAGTTCGTTTCGATGACTTCTGGTCGATCCATACTCGACGCCCGATGATGCCCACCACCACCAGGACCGTCAGCACGCCGCCGATTCGCATGATCATCATCGGACCGCCGACGTGCTCGGTGAGTTGATAGCAGGTCATCAGGATCTGCTCCATCGGCGAGCCGGCTTTGCCGATGCTCGCGTCGCGGATGGCGGTTTCCAGCACGTCGGGCTCGTATCTCACTCCGTACAGATATTGCGAGATACGTCCCTCGGGGGTAAGCACGATGATGACAGCAGGGTGTGAGTACTGCCGTGCAGCCGGCAGGTACTTGTATTGATAGCCAGTGGCTTCGGTGATCGCCTTGATGTTGTTGGCGGATCCCACCAGAAAGTGCACGGCATCAGAGCGGATGGGCTTGTCCAGCCCCCGCAGAAATGACCGCTTTTTCAGTGCAGCGGTCTTGTCGGTTTCGTCCGGCGAGATGCTGATACTGATGACGTCGAAATCCTTGCCCAACTCCAGATCCAGTCCGGCAATGGATTCAACCCATCCTTCAGCGATCAGATCGCACAGCATCGGGCATTCGAAGTAACCGAGTTGCAGAATGACCGGCCGATCCTTGATCAGCTCGCTGAGCCGCACTGACCGTCCGGATTCGTTGGTAAACGTCAACGTCAACGGGATTTGAGCGTTGCGCTTCTCCTCGATGCCGACGTCCTGCAGCGCCGGGGGAACATACCCGACAGCGCCGCCGCTTTCACCGCCTACGGCGGATGAGCGGATGCCCTGGGCGCACACGATGGCAGGCGACGCAAGAAGCGCCGTCGCCACCAGGAGATTGTGCAACCAAGGGAATCTCATACGTCGCATGCCTTTTCAATCAATACACTATGCAGCTATCAGATGCGAGTTTACCGCCTGCGACCGAATGTCTCAGTCTGCGTGGTTTTATTGGGTCTTTGCCAGCAATTACCGCGCTGGAGACTCAGCCGGCTGGGGGGCTGGCAGACGACCACCACTTTCGACGATTGCTTTCATGGCGACGTCGATCGGAATAACCGCGCGACCATCGCCGGTGATGGCGTAGTTTGAAATCCGTGCCTGCTGTTCCTGGATCATGATGGCTGCGTCGCCGAGACCGGTGGCGTCCCACTTGGAGCGCACCTCGATCTGCTCAGCCCACAGGAACCACGCCTGCAGACCGATCACGATCACAAGAAACAGAAATCCTCCGACGGCCCCAATGGTCAGGATCAGGGTGGCGTTGATTTCCTGTTTGATCGTCATGTTTATCCGTCCGTTGTCGATTGGCGGGGAGGGTTGGCGGTTGTAACCACCAGCGTCCAGCAGCCAAAACGCTTAAATATTCTGAAACAGCAGTGCCTCGCCCAGACGCGGATCGCGCTGAGGGCGGAGGGCGTGGTTGCCTGCCAGTTTAACAAGCGCCGCCACAAACACGCCACCTAGCCCGATCAGGCAGGCAATATCCATCAAACCAAAGTTCAATTGGGTCTGGCTGAGCGGCAGTCCGTAGCTCAATTCGGGCATCACCAGCCAGTGCAGATCCAGGTAATGGAACACCAGCATCCACACCGCCCAGAACATCAGCAGGCCGCGACGACGTTTCACATGCCGCGACATCAGGCCGGCAAACGGGATCAGCAGATGTCCCACCAGCAGGGCAAGCGCCACGAGTGTGTATACGCTCTGATCGGCTTCCACGGTTGTTGCGCCACGTCGAGCCAGCCAGCCCGTGGTTTCGGGCAGGTTTGCGTACCACAACAGCATGTACTGGCTGTAGGCGATGTATCCCCAGAAGAACACGAATCCGAACAGGTACTTGCCCAGGTCGTGGTAGTGTTCGCGGTTGATGCTCTGGTTCAGCCAGCCGCCGCTTTGCAGGAGGTTGGCCACGATGATCATGCCTGCAAATCCGGCGATCAGCGATCCCGAGATGTAGTACACACCGAAAATCGTGCTGTACCAGTGAGGATCGAGGCTCATCAGCAGATCGAACGCCATCAAGGACACGATAACACCGCTGACGAGGATCAGCCCCGGCGAACGACGCTGCATTTGCAAGGTCAACTCCACATCGCCGGTTTCATCCTGCCGCAGGCTGGTCCGCCAGTAATAGACGGCAATGCCCGACAGAATGGCGAAGTAGAGGACGACGCGCAGTACGAAAAATGGCGGATTCAGCCACGGCCGCTTGCTGATCATGATCGAATCAAGGGCCAGTGAGGCGTGATGCGCTTCATGCACTTCAGCGGGGGCATCTTCAGCGGCGGTATCGGCTCGCGCGTCGGTGTGTTCCGCAGCGGTGTCGGGGGTTTGGGAATGCGTGTCGTGTTGGGCGACACCTCCTTCGGGAAGCGGCTGAGCCCAGCGGTACAGCTTGGGATCTTCGACGCGGCCGGTCATGACCGCCACGAGAATGGGCAGCGACAACACCCCCAGCACCGGGAGGGTGGCAGCCAGGGTTTCAGCGATACGACGGACACTGACACTCCAGCCGGCGCGGCTGACGTGCTGAAGCAGCACAAATGCCAGTGCACCGATCGCGATGCTCACGTAGAACGTGAAGCTGACCAGGTACGAGTGATAGAACCGGCGAACTCCATGTTCGACGAAGAAGCCAAGCACGATGGCGGCTACCAGCCCCAGCGCGCCCACAACGGCTGCGATACCGAAGATCGGTGTTGCCTTCTCGCCAAGACGCAGCTTTTCAGTTGCATTGAGCTGCTGTAGGTCGATGTCATGTTCAGCGTGCGCCACTGTCACTCCAGTTTCACTTCGTGTCACGCATAGCAGGGCGGGCAAGGCCCACCGCTGTTCATACCCTGGTGGGCAGCAGGCCCACCCTGGATTCTTTCATTCAGGACGATGCGGGCATCGTCCGTACCCTCATTCACTTGCTTGCGCGCGGACGCTCTCGGGGAGCATGTCCTTGGGCGCATTCTGGCTGAGCTGAAGCGCTCGAATGTAGGCGACTACAGCCCAGCGGTCTTCGACATCCGGGATTCGATCGCCGTAGGGCGGCATGGTGCGAATACCCTTGACGATTGTGTTGTACAGGTGGCCGACTGGCCGATTCCGGATTGTTTGGTCATGAAGATTGGCGGCTTCGACCCAGGTGCCGGTGACGCCGCTGGCCTGTAGTTGCACCGCACGGCGGTTGACCGGGCCATTGCCCATACCGTCTGCGCCATGGCAAGGCAGGCAGTGGATCGTGAACTGCAACTGGCCCCGCTGGAGCAGATTTTCGGTGAGTTGAATCTGTTCCGGGAAATCCTCGACGAACGAGACATCCCAGCGATTTTCGGCTTCGTTCCAGGTGGCGGTGTATCCGTTGTACAGCTTGGGATCGTCGCGTAGCTTGCCACGGGCAACGGTTCCGACGACGGGCAGCCGCATGGCGCGGTTGTCGGCGAAGACGTCGCTGGCATCCTGGGGTTCGTAGCGCGGCTGCTTGTCCATGTCCTGGAAGATATGGATGCGCGGTTGACGCGTCCGCTCAAACCGGCCGCGGGCAGCGACGACCAGGGGGATGAACGTTACCACGATCAGGACCATTGCAACGCCGACGATCCAGAACGGAGGCGTTACGGATTTGGGGTCCCGCAGCGGAGTCGGTGAAGTTGTGAACGGCTCGCTCATGGCTGTCATTCGTCCGGGGTCAGTCACTGATCAATCATCAAGGCGCTCAACAGCGACCGGATGGGTCGCCTGTAGCAGGCGCGTGGTTTCGTTTTCGTCGAACTTGTCGTCATTGGCGTCCACGACCACGACAAAGCGGTCGTCGGTCACTCGCTGGAAGCGCGGATGCTTCAGCAGCGGGTTGTAGAGCATTGGCAGGCGGTTGAGGATCAACATTCCGAAGACCGTCGTCAATGCCGAGAAGAGGATCGTCATCTCGAAGATCACCGGAATAAATGCTGGCCAGGAGAAGTATGGCTTGCCGGAGATCAGGAACTTGTAGTCCACGCCCATGGTCCAGCCGGTCAGGGCGATGCCGCCCAGCATGCCGGTCAGGCCGCCACCCAGCACCAGCCACGGAAGGATGGTGGGGCGGACACCCATGTGCCGGTCGATGCCGTGAATCGGAAAAGGCGAGTGGACGTCGAAGCAGGTGTAGCCTGCGTCGCGGAGCGTCCGCGCGGCGTGGACGACGCTGTCCACGTCCTTGTACTCCGCAATCAGTCCGACCAGCCGAGGCTCATCGATCTCGGGAACGGCTACATCCTGTGATCTTGTTTCGACTTGAGTCGTCATGGTTGATCCATGTGGGGCGGGCCAAGCCCACCTCTGACATTCCAAGGGCAATGCCCACACTACTTTGTCGGCGGGGTTTGGGTCCCGTCGTTTTCATCCGGCCAGTAATCCGATCGCGTCTCCGCAGGGTGGCTGGTGCCATCCGGTCCGCTGTGAGCATGCGCCTCGGGCATGACCGTCTTCACTTCCGCCATTGCCACCACCGGCCCGAACCGGATGAACAGCAGGAACAGCGTGAAAAACAGCCCGAAGCTGCCGATCAGCATCGCGATATCGACCCACGTGGGGATGAACACGCCCCACGAACTGGGCAGGAAATCCCGCTGCAGCGAGGTAATGATGATCACGAATCGTTCGAACCACATCCCGACGTTGATGAACATCGCGACGATGAAGAGCGTGATCACGTTGGTCCGGAATCGCTTGAACCACAGGAACTGCGGCGCCACCACGTTGCAGATTACCATCGTCCAGAACGCCCAGGAGGCAATGCCAAAGGGACGGTCTAGGAAGATGAACTGCTCATAATGGTGCTTCGAGTACCACGCCATGAAGAACTCAGTCACATAGGCGTAGGAGACAATCAAGCCCGTCGCCAGCATCACCTTGGCCATGTTTTCCAGGTGACGCATGGTGATCAGGTCCTTCAGCCCGAACAGTCGCCGCGCCGGGATCGCCAGCGTCAGCACCATCGCGAACCCGCCGAACACGGCACCCGCGACGAAGTAGGGCGGGAAGATTGTCGTATGCCAGCCGGGGAGCTGCGAAACGGCGAAGTCGAACGACACGACCGAGTGCACCGACAGCACCAGCGGGGTCGCCAGGGCGGCCAGCAGCATGTAGGCCTTCTCATAGCGCAGCCAGTGCCGGCTGGAGCCGGTCCAGCCCAGCGACAGGATGCCGTACGCAATCTGGGCCGGCACGCTCTTGGCTCGATCGCGAAGCGTCGCCAGATCGGGGATCATCCCGACGTACCAGAATAGCACCGACACCGTCGCGTAGGTTCCCACCGCGAACACGTCCCACAGCAACGGCGAGCGGAACTGCGGCCACATGTCCATCTGGTTGGGGATGGGGAACAGCCAGTACGCCAGCCACGGGCGGCCGACGTGCACGCCCGGGAACAGCCCCGCGCACATGACCGCGAAGATGGTCATCGCCTCAGCGAAGCGGTTGATGCTCGTGCGCCAGTTCTGGCGGAACAGGAACAGGATCGCGCTGATGAGGGTGCCGGCGTGGCCGATACCGACCCAGAACACGAAGTTGACAATCGGGAACCCCCAGCTTACCGGCTGATTGTTACCCCAGACCCCCACACCGGCGGAGATCAGGTATCCCAGGGTGAGGCCCAGCAGGCCAAGCATCGACAAGGAAACCGCGAAGGCGATCTTCCATGCCCAGGTGGTTTTGCGCTCGGCGACATTGGCTACCGTGTTGGTGACATCACCAAATCGCTTCCCGCCCAGGACCAGCGGCGCGCGATGGCCGGGATGATCGACGGTGTTGTCGATTTCCCGCGTGCCGGGGATATAGCCGTAATTGGGTGTAGCTGTTGACATTGCTTGTTAAGGCAAAGGGAACAAAGGGCACGAGTGCCAGAGTCCTGCTGACCTGTTTCCCGTCTATGACTCCTCTTGTCCGGTCTGCTGACCATTGGTTGCAGGGTTGCGAACCAATGCCAGGTGCAGCGTGCGGGGCCGGGTATTCAGATCTTCCAGCACCTTGTAGGCGCGGGGGTTGGTCTGCCAGCGAACAACCTCGGCACGCCGGTTGTTCAGGTTACCGAAGACGATGGCTTCAGTGGGGCAGGCCTGCTGGCAGGCGGTCACCACTTCAAAGTCATCCACCAGCGACGGATGCAGAGCATCTTCGCCCTCAGCCGCGGTCCGCTTGCCCTGGATCCACTGGTTCTTGGCCCGGATGCGGGCCTCGGCGATCCGCTGGGTGC
>CAZSJB010000177.1:0-729 GCA_964606625.1 uncultured Tepidisphaeraceae bacterium
TGGGACGCAATGACCTGACCTATAACCGCAGTACGACCACCAGCTTCTGGCCCTGGATCGTGGGGCTGCTGGTGTTGCTGGCTATCGGCTGGATTGTCATCGAGGCCTTTGACCAGGATACCGACACGTACGATGGTGCCGTTCCCGCAGCCGGGGAAATGGACGAGCGGGAGACCGACATCGGTCGCTCTGACACCAACTATGACGGCACGCCCAACACCAGCGATGACATCAACCGCCAGCGATCTCCGGCCCCCCTCGCCGAGTAAGCTCAGATTGCAGACTGGATCTGATAGCAGCGTGCAAGCGTGGTAAACGCTTGCACCTGCTGTTTGATCCATTGTTGGTCATATCCCAGTTCCTCAGCCATAAGCTGTGCGACAGCGGGGGCGAGTGTTTCAGCGATCCGGCTGTTTAATTGCAGCCAGCGTGTTCGCCGTGCCAATACATCTTCCACCGTACGCGCCATTTCCTGGCGTATTGCCCAGATAACCTGGGCGCCGATCATGGGATGATCCGGATGCAGGCGCTGTTGCCATTGTGGCCGCTGCTGAGCGAGCGCCCGCACCGCCGTGGCATCCGCTCCGTAAAAACCCAGATCATCATCGCCGTTATAGTCGGATGCGCCATGCAGACGCAGGGTTCGCGTGATGCAGGGATGCTCTTCCAGCCGTGCCAGCGTGGCAGCATGATCGACACAGTCCTCTGCCATTTTGCGGTATGTTGTCC
>CAZSJB010000177.1:739-6723 GCA_964606625.1 uncultured Tepidisphaeraceae bacterium
AATCGTGAGCAGGCCCGATTTGGAAATATGAATGGTGTGGTCGCGTGACAGGGCTGCGGTTGCCGTGCTGGCGCCGGATTTGACCAGTGGACGAATGCCTGCCCAGACACTCAGCACATCACTGCGCTGAGGCGGACGATTGAGATATCGGCCAGCCGTTTCCAGGATGAAATCGATCTCACGCTCGAGTGGTTGAGGTTCGAGCGACGGCGTATTGATTGCAGTATCGGTCGTGCC
Organism: uncultured Tepidisphaeraceae bacterium; assembly: GCA_964606625.1. Classification (GTDB taxonomy): domain Bacteria; phylum Planctomycetota; class Phycisphaerae; order Tepidisphaerales; family Tepidisphaeraceae; genus CALEKX01. Next base: position 977 of record CAZSJB010000177.1, read on the forward strand.
CAGGAGGGCGTGGCCGTGCCAGGGAATCGCGAACATGATGCGCCCATCGCTGGTGCGGGGCACCATGATGGCGGTGTCCCCCCCCAGGAAAGATCTATCCAGCACAATATGCACTCCCTGGCTGGGCGCGATCAGCGGGGGAGCGTCGACATCGTCCATTCGGCGAATTGCGTCAGAGAAGGCGCCGGTGGCGTTGATGACGCATTTGGCTCGTACGGTGGCCTCTCGACCGCTTTCCAGGTCACGAACGACCGCACCATTGATAAAGCCATCGCCGTCGCGCGTCAGGGCGGTGACGGGGGCATAGTTGAGCAGTGCTGCGCCATGCTCAGTGGCGGTCTGGGCGAGATTGATCAGCAGCCGAGCATCATCAAACTGGCCGTCGTGATAGAGCACCCCGCCGCGCAGCCCACGGGTTTCAAGCCTGGGCAGACGCTCGAGTATCTCGGCTTTGGACATCAGGCGTGATTTGCCAAATCCATAGCGGCCTGCCAGCAGGTCATACACCTTCATGCCGATGCCGTAGAAGGGGGCTTCCCACCAGTCATAATTCGGCACGGCGAACGCCAGTTCCCGCACCAGGTGCGGTGCATTGGCTCGCAGGATGCCGCGCTCCTTGAGCGCCTCCATCACCAATGAAATATTGCCCTGTTGCAGGTAGCGAACTCCACCGTGGACCAGCTTGGTGGATCGGCTTGACGTGGCTTTACCGAAGTCACTCTGTTCCACCAGCGCCACACGATACCCCCGGCTGGCCGCATCTACGGCAATCCCCATGCCCGTCGCACCGCCGCCGATAACAAGCATGTCCCACGGCTGATCATCGTTAAAAATGCGGTCAAGCGATTGACTGCGGTTCATACCTGACATGATACGCGAAGGGGACCTGAGAAGACCAAGGGCGGATAGACCGCATAGCTACGGTGTCACGGAGAAAGCATACCGCGGGGATTTTATTGCGGTGCGCGCAGGATGCCTTGTGCCACCGATCCATGATCCGCTTCTTCCCCTGTTCCCATGCCGTGCATGTTCAGACAATCGCAAACGGATCGCGATCGGCCTGGCTGACGTGGAATGTCAGGTTGGGCAGATCTTCCTTCAGCCGTTTGGCGAGGCGGTGAAGAACTTTGCGCTCGCTGTTGGAGTGCAGGGTGCAGACGACTGTCATACCGGATTGGGCGGCCTTCAGGGCATCGTGGTGACGCATTTCGCCGGTGATGTAGAGATCGACTTTCTGGGCGAGTGCCTGGTCGAGCAGCTTACCGCAGGCGCCAGCGCAGACGGCAGCATGGCGGACGAGCCGGTCGGTCTCACCGGCAACGAGCAGACGATCAATTTCCAGTTCGCGCTTAAGCAGGTTGATGAGCATCTCGGCTGTCGCTTCACCGGGAACCCTGCCGATGCGTCCGAGGCCGTGTCCCTCAGGCGGAGCAGCGAGGCGCACCAGGTCAAATGCCGGTTCTTCGTACGGATGCGACTGGCGAAGTGCCTGGAGGGCCTGCGGCAATTGCCCGATCGGCACCACCGTCTCCAGCCGGATTTCCGCTGCCGTTTCCAGCCGCCCGGACTGGCCGACGGTCGGATTCGTTCCCTCTTCTCCGAAAAACGTCCCGGTGCCGGGTGAGCGGAAGCTGCAATGAGTGTACTGGCCGATGCGGCCGCAGCCAGCGGCAAACAGTGCTTCGCTCACCTTCTCAAGATGCTCCTCCGGGACAAACGTGATCAGCTTGTACTCTCGATCGCGCGTTTCCGCCGGCTTGAGCGGCTGACGATCAACGAGGGCGATCGCATCTGCAAGCATATCGTTGGTGCCACCCTCGGCAACGTCCAAAGCCGTGTGAGGCGAATAAATGGCAATGCCGCGACGCAGGGCATCGTAGACGACACTGCCGACTGTGATGCGTTTGAGGGGGTCGAAAATAACCGGGTGATAGGCAATCACCGCCTGGCAACCGAGATGCGCCGCCTCCGCGGCAACGGATCGCGTGTAATCAATCGTCAGCAACACTTTGGAAACCGGCTGCTGCGGATCTCCCAGCAGCAACCCAACATTGTCCCACGGCTCGGCATAGCGTGTGGGAGCGATGCGTTCCATGGCGTCGATGAGTTGTTGAAGTTGCATGGTTGATTTCTTGTAGCTCGGGCGCGGCAGGCATGCAGCGCTCAAACATTACGCGACCTCACAGACGATGCTGCAAAAACTGACCGGTGGCATCATAGCACAGATTGTCGATGGATTGTCCTGCGTGGTATTTGCCGGCGCCGGCTTGACGGTGTGGGGCATCTCCCAGGTATTGGTATCGTTGGGCTGGCCGGCGAGCTGCTCAGTATGAACCAATGTCTGCACGTCAAGCCCATCGAGACGAATATTGACCAGCAGCTCTTCCGTGGTGCTGCGATTAACCAGGAAGATGGCGCATCGACCCGTTGCCGGATCATAACTGGCCGCTGCATCGAGCACGGGCGCCTGACCGCGGGCGCGGGCGTCGTAGGTGGGGCAGTCGATTGACGGGCGCAGCGACAGGCCGCGAGCATGTTGTGCATAGGCGACAAACGGCCAGTAAATGGGTTGGATGAGCATGCCATCCGAGCGGGTGAGGATCGGGGCGATGACATTCACGATCTGGGCAATGCAGGCGATCTTCACCACATCGGCATGGCGGACAAAGCTGGCAAGATACTGAGCGCAGACCATCGCGTCTTCCAGCGTGTAATGCTCCTCCAGCAGCGGGGGAGCTTTGCGCCAGCGACCATCTTCATGCTCGGGGCCTTTGGCGCGATACCAGACATTCCATTCATCAAAGCAGATACCGATGCGGCGATTGGATTTGCGATACCCGCGCACAAAATCAATCGTGGCTGCGTAGTCTTCGATGACGCGATCAATCACCAGTCCCTCAGCCAGGAACCATGGCGTGTCACCTTCACGATTGTGGCTGTAACGATGTGCGGAGATGAAATCGATCTCCTCCCAACAGGCGTCGAGCACTTCCCGATCCCAGTGTAGCCAGGTGGGCAGTGAATCCGTGCAGGAGCCCGCAGCCACGGTTTGAATGGTCGGATCGACACGCTTCATCGCCCGGGCAGCAGCCAGCGCTCGATGGGCATACTCACCAGCTGAGCAGTGACCGATCTGCCAGGGGCCGTCCATTTCGTTGCCCAGGCACCACAGGCGGACGTTATGCGGCTGCTCATGGCCGTATTTGCGGCGCAGGTTGGACCATTCAGTGCCGGAGGGGGTGTTGCAGTAATCGACCAGGTCGGCGGCGAGCTGTGCGCTGCCACTGCCGAGATTGACTGCCAGCATCGGCTCCGAGCCGATCGCACGACAGAAATCCATGAACTCATCGGTTCCAAACTGGTTTGAATCCAAGGATTTCCATGCATGATCCGGTCGCACAGGACGATCCCTCTTCGGGCCAATTCCGTCGCGCCAGTCGTATCCGCTGACAAAATTGCCGCCGGGATACCGGATGAGCGGCATCTGCATCGGGCGCAGGGCATCCAGCACGTCACGTCGCAGACCGTTTTCATCCGCCAGCGGATTGCCGGGATCATAAATCCCGCCGTAGACCGCACGCCCCAGGTGCTCGAGAAATCCACTGAACAGGCGGCGATCAATCGGAGCGATCACATGGTGCTTGCTGAGATGAACGGTCGCGATCATGGCTGTTTGCTCTGGCGTTCAATGTCATCAGCTAACAGCGAGGAGAGGCGAATGGTCATGGGGCCAGGTTTATCTTCGCCGATGGCTTTGCGTTCGATGCGACAGACGGGCATGACCTGCATCATGCTGTTGGTGACAAAAACCTCATCGGCATCGAGCAGATCATTGACAGTCAATCCCGCATAGTGAACCGGAATGCCTTCGTTGTGCGCCAGTTCGATCACGGCAGCACGGGTAATGCCCGGCAGAACCGCGCTTTTGGGATACGGGATTTTCTCCGCAATGGATTTATCCTGGAGATCCTGGGGCGCAGGAGGCGTAAACAGTTCATCTTTCTTCACGATAAAGACATTGCTGATGCTGCCCGACTGTAGGTAGTTGTGGACATTGAACCACAGCGCTTCGCCTGCTCCCAGCTTGTTCGCGTTGCGCAAAGCCGCCAGGCGCGAAAAATAGTTCAGCGTTTTATGCCCGGATTGAGGGTCGTAGGGGTTGAGCTTGTATTCGTCGACAAGGACGACCGTCATCCCGCGGGAGTAGAACGGTTCGGGGTAGGGCTCAGCCTGCGTGGCGCTACAGAACACGTTCGGCTGCATGTGGATGCCGTGCACAGGATCCTGCTGCGTAGCGCCGCGCGTCACGGTCAGGCGGATTCGAGCGTCAGCCAGTTCATTCCGCCGCAGCAGTTCATGGATCGCATCCGACAGAGCCTCATCCTTGTACTGTAGTGGGATGAACAAGGCGCCACAGGATTGTCGCAAGCGCTTGAGATGCGCATCGAGACGATAAACGCGCCCATGAAAGCTCCGCATGGTGGTAAACACCCCGGCTGCATAAAGCAGCCCAGCATCGCGGATCGGCAGAGAAGCACTCTGCTCATCAACAAACTCGCCATTGATCCAGGTTTGACTCATGGATGGAACTCTACAGGGAGGAACGTGATTCTGCGACCCATCCACCTCCATGACACGGATGTGTGGGTCTGTGCGCGTACGTCATTAAACGCACAGGCTACGAGGCGTCATTATAGTCTGTCAGCCGGGAATCGTGATCCCCAGTGCATTGAACATGGCCCGAGCCTTGACAAGGGTTTCTTCATATTCCTCCGTCGGCTGGGAATCAGCCACGATGCCGCCTCCAACGGGGATATACACGTGGTGATCCTTGAACATCATGGTGCGGATGGCGATGTTAAACTCGATGACGCCACACGAATCGAGATAGCCAATAGCGCCGCAGTAGGCCCCGCGGTGCACGGGCTCGATCTCTTCGATGATCTGCATGGCGCGGATCTTGGGCGCGCCGGTGATGCTGCCCCCGGGAAATGTGGCGCGAAGCACGTCCACAAATCCGACCTCCTCCCGCAACTGCCCGCGAATCGTCGCCACACCGTGGTACACCGTGGGATGGGCTTCGATCTGTCGAGGTTCGATGACCTTTACCGAGCCGATCCGGCAGATGCGGCCCAGGTCATTGCGCTCCAGATCGACAATCATGTTCAGCTCAGCCTGATCCTTGATGCTGTCGCGCAATACCTGATCCATGCCGGCGGCCCGGGGGCGTGTCCCCTTGATGGGGCGGGTCACGATGTGACGATCCGGCGTAATGTGCAAAAACAGTTCGGGGGAATTGCTGACCAGCGCAAAGTCTCCGAAATCCAGCAGTCCGCCATACCACGCCGGGGATCGTTCCAGCAGACGGTGATAAACGGCCGTTGGAGACTGGTTTGCCGGGGCGGCGAAGCGCTGGCTGAGGTTCACCTGGAAGATGTCGCCGGCTGCGATGTAATTGATGGCCCGCTGCACGGCTGCCAGGTAAGCGGTTCGCGTGAACGAGGAGCTTAATGTGCCGCTGGAGAGGGCAGGGGAAGGCGCCGCAGGCGGTTCCAGCGGGGGAGCCTCGTCTGGCACGAATGCGAAGGCAAACAGTGGCAGTTGCAGGTCATCGCTCGCGGTCGAGGGGATCGTCTCAAAATGGCGGCCCAGGTCATAACTGAGATAGCCGACCCATCGTCCCGAAGCCGGGAAATTGCGGCTGATCCAGTCCAGTGCCGCCACAGGATCATTCCATTGCTGCTCGA
>CAZSJB010000178.1:0-6708 GCA_964606625.1 uncultured Tepidisphaeraceae bacterium
CAATTGACAACAATAATCAGGGTGACCCCACCGTATTTGAGAATGCCGGTACGTTCAATTACACCTCGCCCACCAACTTTGGCGCCAGCTCCTATGGTGCAGGTCTGGGGTTGGTGGTCCGTGGTACATCCACCTTCAACAACACCGGCACGACCAACTTCGTTCGAATGGTCTCCGGCGCCGAAGCCAATAACCGTGCTGCGGTTTTGAACGTGGGCGGCACCGCAACACTAACAAATACGGGCACGATCAACATTATCACCCAAGGTGATGCCACCGAGAGCAACCCTAATGCGGCTGCCCACCTGCAACTGGGCAGTCTGACTGCCCAGAACAACGGGACGATCAACATAGAATCCCGCTCAACCACCGGGACTACGCAGCTTATCGTAAGCAGCAATGCAGCCGCCACGCTTGACGGCAATGGCGAAGTGGTCCTGACAGTTGGAGCTGGAGGTGCCATTGGCCGCGTGGGTATCGGCGGCGGGAACGCCAGCAGTTCCCTGACCAACAGCGCAACCCACACAATCCGCGGCGCCGGTCTCATCGGTCTTAACACACTGAATACCTTGGTTAACAACGGCACCATCCATGCCGACAACACCTTGCCGCTGATTTTCGATCCGCGTGACACCGGTGGCACCTTCACCAACAACGGGCTAATTCGCGCCAGTGGCACGGGTGGAATGACGTTCCGCGAGGGCAACCATATCAATTCCGCCAGCGGAACTTACCAGATCGATCTGGGTAGTTCGCTGACAATTGATTCCGATGCATCGGTCACCGTTGCTGGTACTCTTACAGGTGCGGGCACAGTGGTTGGCTTGCTCACCTTGGAAAACGGTGCAACCCTGAACCCCACCGGTGTATTTACACTCGACGATGTTTCGATTGCCTCCGGAGCGGAGGTGAACGTCGATTTCACCCTGGGCACGGATCAGATCGATCTGACGGGGGTGCTCGCAGGCGATGGATCGTTCCTCTTTGATTTTGGTGGCACCGGCCAAGCCAACCAGACCTACACCCTGCTCACCTTCGAATCGATCGAAGGATTGAGTCTGGACAATTTCAGCTACATCAATCTTGCTGCTGATCTGGAAGGCAGTTACCTGGAGCTCACCAGCAACGCCCTGCAACTGGTAACCGTCCCCGAGCCCTCCTCTGCCCTCTTGGCGCTGGGTCTCGGCAGCCTGTTCCTGCGTCGGCGACGCATCTGATTGCGAATGGGGTCGTGTTGACTGAAAAAGGCTCGCTGGTTTGGCCAGCGAGCCTTTTTCTGCTCTGTCAGGAACTTCACCCAGCGGCTACATCGCCTCAGCCGGAACCCCGGCATGACGCCGCTCGTGCAGATTGGGCACCACGCACTCGACCGGTGCCGCCAGCCCCAGATCCTCATCGCGGATATAGCAGGCAGGGTCCGGCCCAAGCCAATCCCCAGTAGAGGCCTCCGCACGGGTACGGCTGTTCCCGTTACAGATGCCGACAAACTTGCAGATCTGGCAACGCTCCGGCAAATAGCAGCGACGATTCCGCAAGATTTGCAATCGCGGATCGGTTGGATTGCCCCAGATCTGGCTGAACGGTCGCTGGCGAATGTTTCCGCAACTGTAATGCCAGCTGAACTGATCGTAATGCACATTCCCGACCGGATCGACCGATGCAATGTTACAGCCGCTGCGGTTTCCGCCCGTTCCTGCTAACAGGCGCTTGGCTTGGCGATAGCGATCAGGATCCGTCTTTTTCAGATGCAGCAACAAATAGGCTGCATCGGCGTGATTGCCGACCGTCAGCACCTCCAGGTCATGGCCTGCCTGCCGCGCCATGCGCGATCGCTCAAAGATGCGATCCACCACAGCCCGGGTCTGCTCATGGGTCAGGTCGATCTTGCGCATATTCTTCCCACGCCCGGAATAGACCAGGTGATACACGCACAGCCGCTGTACCCCCTGCGCCAGGCAGAGGTCAAAAATGGCATCCAGATCCTTGTAATTGGCCTGGTGCACGGTGAACCGCACGCCCACGCGAATCCCGCGCTCACGACACAGGCGAATCGCACGCAGCGACGCAGCAAAAGCACCCTTTTGGGCCCGCAGGCGGTCATGGCGGGTTTCGATCCCGTCCAGACTGATCCCTGCATAGCGCAAGCCCACCTCAGCCAGGCGATCCGCCATCCTCTCGTCAATCAGCGTGCCATTGGTCGAGAGCGTCACATTCAATCCGATCTCGGTTGCATGCTCCATCAGATCGAGTGCATCGGGCCGCGCCAGCGGCTCCCCCCCGCTGAACAGGACAGCCGGTACTTTGAATGATCGCAGATCTTCCAGAAATTGCAGCCCTTCGGTAAACGTCAGTTCTCCCTGGGCGGGAGATGCATCCGCGGCTGCATAGCAATGAACACATCGCAGGTTGCACGCCCGTGTGATTGCCCATGCCACCACCGGTCGAGGCGGCTCCGCAGCATTGGTCCTTCGGCGCGTATGCCCGTATCGCAACGCCTCATTTCCGGTGTTATATCAACACAGCAGGTTGGTCACATTGAGCATGATTCGTGCTCCGGAAAATGTCCCAGGCAATCCGGCTCGGGCGCCAGGGGGTCCCCCGTCAGGGCATACGCCCGCGCCCTGCTGCCCCCGCACAGCCAGCGATACCGACACAGACCGCATTTGCCACCCAGGCGGTTTTCATCCCGCAGCGCGACGAACAGCTCATGTTCCTGGTACACCTTCACCACCGAATCGCGCGGGAAACGTCCGCATTCGATTGGCAGGAATCCACTGGGAAATATCCCGCCAATATGGCTGACAAATAAGACGCCCTTGCCGTCATTGGTGCCAAGCATGCTGCCATAGCGCACCAGTGTCTTATGGGGAGAAGGTTCATCATCTGCGGTGTTCTCGACGATTCGATGCACGAATCGCCGGTAATGTGGAGCCTCGGTGGTCTTGATTGCGTAAGGCTGGCGCTGCGTGTGAGCCCAGAGTGATGCAAATACATCTTCGATCCTGTCGGCTGGTATGCGGCGGTCCGCCTGTGCCCGCCCCACCGGCACGAGGAAGAAGACCGACCACATCACGATCTTCAAGCCCGCCAGCAGTTCCGCCATGTCATCCAGCTCATGGAGATTGTCCAGCGACAGGGTGGTGTTGACCTGCACCGGCAACCCGATTTCAACGGCTGTGTTGATCATCTCGATGGTTCGCCGGAAGCTGCCCGGCACCCCGCGGATCGTGTCGTGTGTGACGGCTGTGGCACCGTCCAGGCTAACCGCCAGCCGGCGAAGCCCGCGCTCTTGCAGCATGACAATCCGCTCGCGCGTCGCCAATGGGGTAGCTGACGGACTCAACCCCACGGACAATCCCCGGCTGGTGGCATACTCCACCAGATCGAACACATCTTTGCGTTTGAATGGATCTCCCCCGGTGATGATCAGCATGGGAGGCTTGGGAAACTCTCCAAGCTGATCGATCAGCGCACGACTTTGCGTGCTGGTTAATTCATCGGGATGAGGCTTGGGCTGGGCACTGGCTCGGCAGTGACGGCAAAGCAGGTTACAGGCCCGCGTCACCTCGTAAAAAACAAGCAAGGGACTGTGATCGAAATCTTCACGTCGATAGCGATGGGGCCGGCTACGAATGAAAGGGTTGTGTGTCATCACCTGTAGTGAAGTATACAGGTCAGAGCCCATAAGATGTGTTTGTCCTATTCCATTTTTGGTCGCCCGGGGGATTAAAGCACCCTTCATATGCTCTGGCTGGGATCTGCATGCCCATTTCACGTGACGGATTCACGCTCATCGCCCCACCCATCGAACTTCGTCACATGGGAAGGTACAATGTCTCTTTACGGCGTTTTGAAGTGCGTCTGGAACGCCCGCTCACGGAGGAACGATGGAATCCCATCAGCCAGTTGAGAAGTTGATCAGCCGCGAATGGCTGATCACCAATGGCATTGGCGGATACGCCGCATCGACGGCGCTGGGATGCAATACGCGAAAGTACCACGGCTTGCTGGTAGCTGCGATGACACCCCCGGTCCGGCGAATGGTCATCCTGTCCCGTGTGGAAGAAACGGTCATCCACCGCGGATGGCCGCATCCTCTGGGCTGCGCGGAATATCCCGGCACGATGCACCCGGAAGGGCATCAGTTTCTCCAGGCGTTTAACAACGAAGCCTATCCCCGATGGGGTTACCAGGGCGATGGCTGGACCATCGTCAAGCAGGTCCGCATGCTCAAAGGCCGCAACGCCGTTTGCGTGCGGTACATCCTCCTGGGACAGACGCGTGATATTGAACTGGAACTGCGTCCCTTGTTTGCCCTGCGCGGCATTCATGAGTTGATGGACCAGTGGTCCGGCGGGCCTGACGTGCAACGGCTGGACGCCTACCAGTATTACATCAAGCCCACGCGCAAGACGCCCGAGGCTTTCTTCGCTCATGACGGGAACTTCACGGCTGAACCGCTCTGGTACTACAACAATCTCTACCGACACGAACCGGAGCGCGGCTACAATGGACTGGAAGACCTCTGGATGCCGGGATCCATCCGCTGGAAACTCCAGCCGGGGCATCACGTCAACCTGATCGTCGCTACGGAACCCATCAACCTGCCGGCAATCCTGGCTGAAGTGGATCTGGAAGACGCGTCGCCCGGCCCCTTGAATAGTCTGGCGATCAGCCAGACCCCCGCGCTGGACATGCTCACCCGCGCCGCCGAGGCATTCACCCTGCGACTGCCGGTGGAATCCGCCCTGCCTCCGGTGATCACCGATTATCCCTGGAGCGCACCGCTCATGCGTGATGCGCTGGTGGGATTCACGGGCCTGTTTTTGGCAACGGGCAAGTTCGAGCAGGGCAAGACCATGCTGCGATCATTGGCCAGCCATGAGCGCGACGGTCTGCTGCCATCGACATTTCCGGAAGACGGCGATCCACCATTATATGACGCTCCCGATGTCGCGCTGTGGTTTATACAGGCGGTGCACGATTACCTGCGCTACACGCGCGATGAGCACACTGTCCTGGACGACCTGCTGCCGTTAGTGCAGAAAATCGTTAATGCACTGCTTGAAGGACGCCTGGCTGGCACCAGGCTGACGCCACAGGGCTTGGTCCACACCGATCCGGGTGCCACCTGGATGAATGCAGCCATTGGGAAACAGATCATCACCCCACGAGAAGGTTGCGCAGTTGAAGTCAATGCCCTGGCGTACAACGCCCTGCGCATCGCAGCCGAGCTGGCACAACGCATCGGCCGTTCCAAGGAGGCGGCAGCCTGGGCAGCGAAGGCGGAAACACTCCAGAGAGCATTCAACCAGCAGTTCTGGAACAAGTCCGCCAACTGCTGCTTTGATGTCATCCACGGCGATGCCCAGGACGCTGCCATCCGTCCCAATCAACTGCTGGCGATCGCCCTGCCTTACCCGGTACTTGACTCCTCACATCACGAATCGGTGGTGCAGGTGGTGCGCGAGCACTTGCTGACGCCATATGGCCTGCGGACGCTGTCTCCCTCGGATAGCCACTACATGCCGCATAAATCGGGTACGCCGCTGGCTCGTGCTCAGGCACGACATCAGGGAACAGTCTACCCCTGGCTGCTCGGACCGCTGGCGGCTGCACTCATCCGTACGGAAGGCCGCAGCGACGCGACCCGGCGCAAGGTGCAAGCCCTGCTTCAACCGTGTCTGGACTACATGCAGGGTCCAGGTTTGGGACAGTTGTGCGAGTTGTTTGACGGTGCCGAGCCGCACGATGCCGGTGGGGCTGTTGCATCGGCTGCCTCTGTCGGGCAGGTACTGGCAGCCTACGTGGAGTATGCCCTCGATACCAGCCCGGCGTCATCCTCCGCAATGCAGACGGCTGCCGAGGCCAATCCGCCTCCTGTGGCACCGAAAACGGGCTGACCAGTCTCATACAGCCACTGCTGCGCATTTGCGTAGCCTGGGTAGCCCATGTGCTCGGGGGAATGCCCGCGCATCGTCATCGATCCTGTAACACGGTATGATGCAATCGTTCGAATGAGTGCCACTCCGCTTCCAATCCGTTCTGATCGCAAACCACTGGTCGATGCCCATGCCATCGAGCATCATGTCGCCGATCTGTCGGTCACCGTGGGCGCGGAGGTGAGGCTGGGCGAGCTTCGGACAAGGTTGACACAGAATAACCAGTGGCTGCCCATTGACGGCGATGATTCGCTTCCGGTTGGCCGGGCGGTCGGACTTAACTCCACCGGCCCGTTGCGTCTGGGCTATGGCGCCTGGCGTGACCTGCTACTGGGGACGCAATTTATCAATCATCGAGGTGAACTGATCACTGCTGGCGGGCGCACGGTAAAGAACGTTGCCGGCTATGATCTGACCAAGCTGATGGTTGGCCAAGGGGGTGAGCTGGGACAGATCGTCACGATCACCACCCGCACCTACCGCCTGCCGACGCACGCTCTGTTGGCGCGATTCGATGCCGGTCTAAACGTAGGCGATCTGTTGCCCACGCCCCTGCGGCCGCAATGGGCAATCCTGACGCACGACAGCCTGCAATGCGGCTATCTCGGAGACGAGCGAACCGTCGCCCATATCCAGAAGCAACTGGCACAGATCAATCCGGTTATGGTGGCCAGCCGATCGGTGGAGCAGGATATCTCCGATCGAGCCGCACAGTGGGGCTGGCCAGAGCAAGGCATGGCGCGGCTAACCGTGCCGCCTGCGAATC
>CAZSJB010000179.1:0-6688 GCA_964606625.1 uncultured Tepidisphaeraceae bacterium
AGCTGCTCCGGCTGATAAACCTGTCGCAGGCCGGCGCAAATCTGGCGGCGCTCGTTGCCCAGGTCAATCTGGAGTACCAGCAGCTTGTCCGCATTCTCGTGAGGGCGACATTCCAAAACGGTGGCTACCCGCAGTTCCAGCTTTGCAAAGTCATCGTACTGAATGGTATTGGAGGGGGTTTCCATGTCTTTTTCCTTGTTGGATGAACGAAAATCACCCCTTACTGTATGAAGTCGGTGGATGTTCGCCAAGTGGCAGGGGGCAGGAAAAGGGAAAATCTCCCTTGCCTGTAGCCGCCTCCCTGCCTGTTAAGCAGACAATCCGTGGCCGCCCGCCCCGGGAAATAGCGCAGATTGGGGTATACAAGAAAGAACTTTACCTCATCTCGCACGGAACTTGCTTGCGCATCAGTCGAGGACGGTAAGCCACCAGGGTGGCGCGGTCCCGTCCCGTTGGACCGATTTCACACCAAGCCACAAAGGAGTCGTACCATGGCAGGGACAAGCAAGCGCGGTTTTGCGTCGATGGATCCCGCAAAGCAGCGCGAAATCGCCAGCAAGGGCGGCCGGGCTGCCCATGCGAAAGGCACCGCCCATGAGTTCACCAGCGAAGAAGCGCGGGCTGCGGGACGCAAGGGGGGAATGGTCGTCAGCCAGAATCGCGAACATATGGCCCGGATCGGGCGCAAGGGCGGTATGGAAAGCGGCGGCCGTGCCCGCAGAAAATCCTCGCCTGAGCAGCCTCAGCAGGAACAACCTCGGATGAATACGGATAACCAGCTGTAGACGCGCCTCTTAAGGACGTCCTCTGAGGCTTCCACGGGATCGTCAGTTACGGTGATCGATCCCATAGCGGAAGATCGTCCATAGAATCTTGTAACCGGCACGGATCGTTCCCGACACCGTGCCGGTTATTTTGCTTTGGCCGATCCGGGGGCGGTAATCCACCGCCACTTCACGGATCCGAAGGCGCCGCTGCGCTGCCTTGATCTGCATTTCCACCGTCCAGCCGAAGTTGGTGTCACGCATTTGCAGGTCCTGCAGCGCTTTCCAGGAAATCGCCCGGAAGGGCCCCAGATCCGTGTACCGCTGGTCAAACATGAGGTGCATCAGGAAGCACACCAGCCAGTTTCCGAAGATCGCCTGCGGCAGCAGGGCGCCCGCCGGTTGACGCTTGAGTGTGCGCGATCCAATGACGAAATCGGCCTCACCTTCGAGAATCGGGCGGACCAGCAGTGGTAATTGCTCGGGATGATCCGAATAATCGCCGTCGATGAACGCAATGACTTGCGGCTGGTCTTTCGGGGGGAGCTTCGCTATGTAGTCCAGCCCGGCCAGGCAGGCGGATCCGTATCCTTGGCGAGGGGCCGGTACGACCGTCGCCCCCGCCCGGCGCGCCACCTCGGCCGTGGCGTCCGTGGAGTTGTTGTCAGCCACGATCACGCGTTGATACCACTCACGTGGCAAATCGGCGATCACCTTCCCAATCGAGTCTTCTTCATTCCATGCCGGAATAATGACCATTACTGCAGGATTCCGTACATCAGCATCGGGGAGAGTGTTCGAGGCTTCCAACGTTAATCGCTTCCTTCAGATGCAGTTGTGGCTGTTTCAAAGCCAATAAAGTTCGGCTCTGGCTGGAGGTTTACGCCAAATCGTTCGTAAACGCGTTCCTGGATCAGCCGGACCAGTTCCAGCACCTCGGCTGCCGTGGCGCCGCCACGATTGATAATCGCCAGCGTGTGCTTCGAGGACAGTCCAGCCCGTCCCAAGGCAAAACCACGGCTGAATCCCGCATGCTCGATCAGCCAGGCTGCGGAGAGTTTTACACCTTCCTCCGCGGGAAACTGCGGGAACTGCTCATGGCCAGCCGCCCGCGCCCGCCGCACAAACGCTTCATAGGCCTCGGATGACAGGATGGGATTGGTAAAAAATGACCCATCGCTGCGCGTATCAGGATCATTCGGATCAATCACCATGCCCTTGCGGCGACGGATGGCGATGACGGCCTGGCGGATCGCTTGCAGATCATTCTCGCGGATTTGATGCTCCTGCACGTATCGCTGCAATTCCGGATAGGCGATCGTGGCTGCGCCACTGGGCCTCAGGCGGAACGTGACCGAGAGAACGATGTATCGCTCGGGTGCTTCGGATTTGAAATAGCTGTTGCGATATGCGAAGCGGCAGTCGGTGTTGGAGAGTGTTCGAAGCTCGCCCGTATGGCGATCCAACACTTCGACGGCTGTGATGGTCTGGCAGACTTCCTGGCCGTAGGCGCCGACATTTTGGATCGGCGTGGCACCGACCGATCCGGGAATACCCGAGAGGCATTCAATGCCTGCATATCCGCTGGCGACCATGCGGGCGACAAAGCCATCCCAGTTCTCACCGGCGGCCGCTTTGACCAGCACATGTCCGCCTGAGGGCGTTGCCTCGATTCCCTGGAGACCGATTTGTATCACCAGCCCCGCAAACCCCGCATCCGAAATCAATAGATTGCTGCCGCCGCCGAGGATGAAGACCGGCAGGCCCTTGTCTTTCGCCCACGTCAGCGCATGGCGCAGCCGATCGATCGAGTCGACACGCACAAACCATCGCGCCGGTCCGCCGATGCCAATTGTTGTGAAGGGGGCAAGTAGAACGTTCGCCTGCATTATCGTCTGGCCACCATGATCAGATCCGTGCTTTGAACAGGATCATAAGGATCTGGCTTGAAGCTGCCATAGAAGGTGATTTGTTTTGCGTAGGGGCGGGCGGCCGCTTCGAGTTCTTCAGGACGCAGACCCAGGAAAGGCACCGAGCGCCCGTGGTGCGGTTGGGACGTATCCTGCGGGATGATGATCAGGTCCACCCAGCCGGTGTCGTCACAACGATGTACGCCCTTGACGACGGTCACCTCCTGTCCGGCGACCGTCCGACGGACCACCTTCTGCCACACGCTTGGTCCAGAGACCAGCTTCCAGAGGTTCAGCACCTGGACCACGACGATGCCATCGGAACGGACGGCATTGAACATCACGCCCAGCGCCTGGGTGACGGCGGGGCGGTGGGGCGCCAGCGCCAGCGAATTACCCAGGCAGACCAGGGCATCGAGTTCTCCCTTGCCGGCGGCTGGCTGATCGAATGGCTGAACCTGCCAGCTCAGCCCTGGCGGCTCGCCATGTGCGTTGCGCGCTCGCTGGATCATATGAGGGCTGAGATCCGTGCCGATTACCTCCAACCCCCACGAATGAAACATGGCGGCGTGGTGACCGGTGCCGCAGGCAACGTCCGCCACGCGCCGCACGCCCACCTCCTCGAACAGCCGCCGGTAGAAGGGCTGTTCATGGGCCAGCCGTTTGGGCCAGTCGATCATGGACTCGTAGATCTCGGTCAGATCGTCAAATGGAGAGGGATGCATTGCGTGATCCTGTGTCGAGTGATTTGCATGCCCCAATCACATCACACCAGCCTACACCAGCGGCGCCGTCGCGTCACCAGACATTGCAGCCGTCCGCGCCACATTCGCATTCCGTTCGAGAAAACCCAAATCTGCCGGTGTTGCGATCACAGCGCTCCGGTCACGAGGCTGGCCAGTTCCGAGCGCTCACTCTTAGCCAGTGTCACGTGGCCGATCAGGTCATTGCCCTTGAGGCGTTCCACGAGATAGCTCAATCCGTTGCTGGAGCTGTCTAGGTAAGGGTTGTCGATCTGCGTCGCGTCGCCGGTGAGGACCAGCTTTGTGCCCTCTCCGACGCGGCTGGCGATGGTTTTCACCTCGTGGGGCGTGAGGTTCTGGGCTTCGTCGACAATCATGTACTGGTTGGGAATGCTGCGTCCGCGGATGTAGGTCAGCGGCTCGAGAACGACTTCTCCATTTTCGATGAGTTGCTGGATGCGCTGCTCGACGCTGGACATCCGACCGTGGGCTTTGTGATCCGGATCGCTGGCAAGGCGATTGGACAACAGGTAGGCCATGTTGTCGAAGATCGGCTGCATCCAGGCAGTCAGCTTTTCGTCCTTGCTGCCGGGGAGGAATCCGATATCGCGGCCCAGGGGCATGATCGGCCGGGCGCACAGCAGCTTGTCGTACTGCTGGTCATTGAGCGTTTTAGCCATGCCGGCTGCCAGGGCCAGCAGGGTCTTGCCCGTGCCGGCACCCCCGACGAGGGTGACCAGCCGCACGGCATCATCCATCAGCAACTCCAACGCCATGGTCTGCTGGAGATTGCGGGGCATGATCCCAAAGACCGGAGAACGGCGCGGACGCACCGGCTGGATGGCGCCAAGCTCCGCCTTGAACCGTCCAAGGGCGGTATGAGTAGGGTTGGCCTGATCCTTCAACAGCACAAACTCATTGGCCAGGAACGGATGATCGGCAGGGGCGTCAAGGTACAGTTCCTTGTCGGCAAATAACTGATCGATCGTCTCGGAAGGCACGGTGATTTCGCGCCAGCCGGTATACAGCCGTTCAAAATCGACCTTCTGGGCTTCGAAGTCCTCCGCCACCAGCCCGATTGCATCGCTCTTGATGCGCATGTTGATGTCTTTGGAGATAAAGACCACGCGCTTGCCCTGTTTCTGCAGCCCATAGGCACAACAGATGATGCGATTGTCGGGGGTGTTGACGGTCAGGCCAGGGCAGAGTTGCTGTCTCTCGTCCAGGATGATCCGGATGCGTCCGCCGGTTTGCTTGATGGGCACGCCTTCGGACAGACTGCCCGACTTGCGAAGCCGATCCAGGTGACGAATCACCGATCGGGCGTTGCGGCCCAGGTCATCGCTGTTGCTTTTGAACTTGTCCAGTTCTTCGATGACATCGAAGGGAATGATCACCTCGTTGTCTGCGAACATGAACAGGGCGTTGGGGTTATGAAGCAGGACATTGGTATCCAGGACGAAGGTTTTGGTTGTGTTGCTCATGTCGAACGGTGGGGCTGTGTGAAATCGGCTGCCAGTAACTTTTATCGGCTACCCAGGGGGGCGAGCATCCCTGATTTCACCCAACGAGGGTACACGCCGGGGCGATTCCTGTCGGGACCGGAAATCTCGCAGAGGGATTTGGCCCCAGAAAAATAATCGCGACTTAATTTTGTAGATTCATGCGGAGCTGGCATTGTATTATGCCCCCTACAGATCCGGATTTATGGAACCCCCTCTACGGAGAACATTGCTATGCGTCACTGGCTGACCTTTTGCACAGCCGCTCTTGTAGCGGTCACGTTTTTCTTCACGTCGTTGGCCAGTGCCGAAGCAGAGAACCGGATTGTGCTCCGGCCGCATGTGTTGAAGGATCCCGGGACAGGGAACATGGATTCGCATGTCGTCCTTGCGCCGGTCGGCTGGAAAGTGGAAGGGGGCGGCTGGTGGCCGCCGCCGCAACTGTTCAAGATCCTGCCCAGCCAGGATATCAAGGTCACCGCGCCCGATGGACGACAGGTGCATGTCGGGCCGGCCATGGCAGCGGTGGATATTCGACCATCGGAGGTCATCCTCCAGCAACTGGGGATGGTCCGGCCGCCTGAAGGGTCGATCGATGCGGGGAACCTGGTTCTCTACATGCCCGACAACCTCATGCAGTGGCGGTCGTGGCTTCAGGATACGATCCTGCCCAAGGCGTATCCCCAGGCTCGTAACATCCGTGTGACCAACCTCTCGGTGGTGCCCGAAATGACCGCCATGCTACAGCGCGCCATCGAGCCCATGAAGCCGCAGCTCATGCAGCTAGCGCAGCAGTCGCAGATGATGGGCGTTCCGATGAACGCGTTTGCCGATGGCGCATTCCTGTCCGCCCATGTGACCCTTGAAGAGGATGGCCAGCAGTGGGAAATGCTGTTCGTCTTCGGACATGCCTTCTTTGGAACGGATACCCAGATGGGCCGTCAGATTCACTGGGTCATCGAGCCGAACATCGGTTTCCGCGCTCCTGCCGGCCAACTCGAGTCCAACATGCCGCTGCTGATGACGATTGCCAATTCCGTGCAGCAGACGCCCCAGTGGACGCGCATGAAGGCGGATCACATGGCCAAGATGAACCAGATCGCCATTAAAGGGGCTGCGGATCGCAGCCGCATCATCGCCGAATCCAATCGTGAGATCGGTCGTATCATCACTGAGGGATATCAGGCGCGGCAGGCCTCCCAGGATGAATCTCACCGCCAGTTCATCAATGCCATCCGGGGGGTCGAGGAATACAACGATCCCTCCAAAGAGTATCCGGTGCAGTTGCCCAACAACTACCAGCACGTGTACAGCAACAGCAACGGTGACTACATCCTCACCAATGACCCGATGTACAACCCCAACGCCGATCCAGTCCTCAACAACCTGAACTGGAATCGCCTGGACGTTTACAAACCCCAGCGATAATCCGCAAAAAATCCGGACAGCAATGGGAGGTTCGGGTTTTATGCGGTATAATTGGGGTGCGAATTGGGGGGAACACTTCACCTGCGCGCCTCGCGCAGGTGTCTCCGAAGGGGGAAATGATCGCGTCCTGGGGTTTCCAGGATCCTCTCCCCTGGGGTTCATGCTGTTGACCTCCTTTCCCTTCGGAAGCCCCTTGCTTCGCTCAACAAACCCAATTCCGGATGCGCATCATGTTGGAAAACGAACCCAAAACGAACCCAACGAACCCATTGAAAAACCGCGTTTTTACGCCGCCAAGGCGGTTTGAGGCGATCGCATCAGTCCAGGCGCAGACGTTCGAC
>CAZSJB010000180.1:0-6647 GCA_964606625.1 uncultured Tepidisphaeraceae bacterium
GTGGCGATGTCCACGCCGGGCTGTTCGTTGTGCAGGAGCTGGTAGCGGATGGCGAAGGCGGCCATGGAGTCCTGGACGAGGATCAGGGCATCGTCGCCAGCGAGGGTGGCAGCGTGGCGGGAGAGGCGATCGGCTGACGTCTCAGCAATCCCCCAAGGGATGAACAGGTAGGCGTAGTCGTCGCGGTAGGGTTTGTTGCGGGCGGATTGGCCGAGGATGTTGGCGGACCGAAGCAGATCAGGGAGGACGAGGTAGAGCAGAGGCGTGAGAGCAACGAGGGTCGCGGCAGAAGTGAGAAGGATGCGACGTGGGCGAGGTGGGCAGTGGGATTGGATATGTGCGAATCCAAATCCGGCGAGGATGGCGATCAGGGCATAGGCTGGCAGGATGAACATATACTGATCGACCACCGCATATCGCAGGACGAAGATGAGGTGGATGGCGAGTGTGGCAAGAAGCGCGCGGACAGCGAGGAGGGGAATGCCCATTTTGGTGGATCGAGCGATACCGGCGAGGGCGGCTGGCAGGAGGAGATTGGGGAAGCTGATTGCGGTGAAGAGGAGCGTGGCTGCAGTGTAGCGAAGGACCAGGCCGCGGCCGGCGACTGCTCCTCCAAAGTTTTTGCCGAACAAGGCGGAAGCAATAGAGCTGGTGATCTTGCCGGTGATCAGGATTTCATCCAGGATCAGCCACAGATATGGCGATGCCCCGATAATCCAGAATGCTAGGCAGAGGGTGAAGATACGCTGGGAGACGTATCGGTGCCGGATCTGGTGGATCAAAATCAGGCCGATCACGGGGAGGGAAAGCAGTGCGAGGTTGTGGTTGGCGAAGGCCAGGCCGTTGGTGGCGAAGAGTGCGACCAGCCACCTGGGGCGACGCGATCGGGTGTAGAGGAGGATGAGCCACACCTCAGCTGAGAGGAGTGCAGCGGCGAGGGTATAGGATTCGGGGATGGTGGAGAGCTTCCAGTGTGTATGAGCAACGAGTAAGCCAGCGGCTGCGAGAATGGCAGGGAGGCAGCGAGCGGTGAACTGGTGAATAATGGCTGCGACATTGGCGATGGTGATCGCACCAAAGAGGGCGCTGACCAGCGCCATGGCGTGTGGCGGTTCGAGGGGGAGTATGCGTTGGGCCAGCCACATCAATCCATAGGGCAGGGGATGCGAGAGAGCGAGCCCCAGATTGTTACGGAGTTCACCGGTAAGGACGCGGACAACCCAGTATCCGGAATCTTGCCACTGAATGGTGCGGGCGGCAGTGAGGGTATAAAGGCAGAGGGCGACCAAGAATCCAGCCAGCCAGACCAGTCGGGTGGAGACGCGCGGCTGGGAGGCAATAGCGGGATGGTTGCCTTCAGGATCAGCTACTGATGCGGTTGAAGTGGACACGGGTGAAGATAACTATCGGCTGATTACGGGTTAATCAAGCTTCTAATTCCAGTCACCCAACTCCAAAACACGTTCATTTCCCATGTTATAAGCCGTTCTCCCCCTTCTCCGAGATGCTTACTGACAACGGACAACGGGCTAATTAGCCGATATACTGGAAACACACATGTCAGGAATCAATGTGGTAGATGTCGAAGCGGTGGTGGCTGCGGTACAGTCAGTGGTGGGTGACCGTGGTGAGGAACTGGTCTTGTTGCATGGGCCGACGCTGGGGGGCAATGCGTGGGACTATGTGAAAGAATGCATTGATACAGGGTGGGTGTCGTCGGCAGGGGCATATGTGACGCGGTTTGAGCAACTGCTGGCGGAGTTTACAGGGGCGAAGCACGCGGTGGCGGTGGTGAACGGGACGGCTGCGCTGCATGTGGCGCTGCTGCTGGTGGGTGTGGAGCGGGGGACGGATGTTCTCATTCCATCACTAACATTCGTCGCGACAGCCAATGCGGTGGCGTACTGCGGCGCAATGCCACATTTTTGCGACGTGGAAGAACGCACGCTGGGAATGGATGCCGGGCGGCTGGGGACATATTTGCGGGAGATCGCAGAACATCGGGGAGGGAAATGCTGGAATCGGCGTACCGGCCGGCGGATCAGTGCCGTGGTACCGATGCATACCTTCGGGCATCCGGTGGATCTGGAGGCGTTACTGGCGGTGGCTGAGCGGTGGGGATTGCCTATCGTGGAAGATGCAGCCGAATCGCTGGGGTCGTATTACCGGAACCAGCATACCGGGACATTCGGGCGATTGGGGATTCTGAGCTTCAATGGCAACAAGATCGTGACGACGGGCGGAGGCGGGGCGATTCTGACGGACGATGAAGAGTTGGCCAGGCAAGCGCGACATATCACTACGACAGCCAAGCTACCGCATGCGTGGGAGTTTGTGCATGATCAGGCAGGGTTTAATTACCGGATGCCAAATCTGAATGCGGCACTGGGATGTGCACAATTGGAGCAACTGCCCGATCTGTTGGCGAGCAAGCGGCGGCTAGCGGAGCGGTATAGGGAGGTAGTGGAAAAGATCGAGGGGGTGAAAGTGATGTGTGAGCCGGAAGGCTCCAAAAGCAATTACTGGCTGAACGCGATTTTGCTGGATCAGCCGGATCTGACCACCCGCGACCGGCTGCTGGAGGCCTTGAATGCGGCGAAGCTGCAGTCGCGCCCGATCTGGATGCCAATGCATCGACTGGCGATGTACCGGGAATGTCCGCGGATGGAGCTGGATGTGACCGAACAGCTGGCTCAGCGTGTAGTTAACGTGCCCAGCAGTGCAGGATTGGGGGGGATGAAAGGTGCCAATGGCTGAGCGCGACAGCACAACTCCGGAAGTCCATTTGCCCGTCGTAGTAATTGGAGCAGGAGGTCATGCGCGGGTTTTGCTGGATTTGCTGCGATGTCTTGGACGTCGCGTGCTGTTCATGACGGATCGGGAGCCCCAGTCGTACGGGCGCCGCATTGGCACTGTTGAGGTGCGCGGAGCTGATGAACTGGTTTACGATCTTTCGCCCACATCGATCCGGCTGATAAACGGCGTAGGATCGACAGCCCAGCCGCGAGCCCGCCAGGAAGTCTATCATCGGTTTACCGAGCGAGGTTATCAGTTCGATACCCTGATCCATCCCTCGGCAGTCATTGCCAGCGATGTAGTGTTGGCGGCGGGTGTGCAGGTAATGGCTGGTGTCGTGATTCAGTCGGGGACGCGGATTGGGGAGAACACGCTTCTCAATACGAATGCATCAATCGATCACGATTGCCACATAGGTGCTCATGTGCATATCGCTCCAGGGGTCACGTTAAGCGGCAGTGTGCGCATTGGGGATCTGACGCATATCGGCACAGGCGCTACGGCGATCCAAGGCATCTGTATTGGTGAAGAAGCATTGGTGGGAGCTGGAGCCGTTGTGGTACGTCATGTGGGTTCGCGGCAGCGGGTTCAGGGAGTGCCGGCTAAGCCCGTGAAGAACAGAACCCCTGCTTCAGGGGAAGTGGGCGAGATGACCATCATGCTTTCGGCGGCGGGGCGGCGGGTGGCGCTGCTGCGGGGTTTGCGCGAATCTGCGGAGGTGATGGGAATTACGCCACGTCTGATGGCAACAGATATTACGCACGTCAGTGCCGCGATGCATCTGGCTGATGTGACGCGACGGGTACCTCGATACAGTGATCCGAACTGCTTCGAGCATCTCCTTCAGCTTTGCCGAGAGATGTCGGTTCGGTTGATCGTTCCAACGATTGACCCTGATCTGCCATTTTATGCTGAGCGTCGGTCTGCCTTTGAGGAGATCGGGACTCAGATTGCTGTGTCGTCCATGGAAACCATCCGCATCGGAAATGACAAGGTAGCAACACATCAATGGTTGACCCAGCAGGGCATACCGACAGTGCGCCAAGGGGATGCAGCCGTGGTGCTGGAAAATCCGGATGCATGGAAATATCCCCTGTTTGCCAAGCCGCGCTGGGGCAGCTCTTCGATTGGTGCTATGGTCGTGAAAGATGCTGCCCTGCTAGGCATCCTGGCGCGGGAGCAGGATTACATCGTCCAGGAGATTGCGCCGGGGCGGGAGTATACGGTGGATGTATATGTGGACCGCGATGGCAAGTGCCGGTGTGCGGTGCCGCGGCTGCGGATTGAAACGCGCGGTGGGGAGGTAGTGAAGGGGATGACGGCTCGGATACCAGCCGTGCAGGAGGTGGCTCGGCGCGTGGCAGAGGCGCTGCCGGGGGCCTGGGGGGTGTTGAATATCCAGGTTTTTTACGATGAGACGACCGGGGCGGTGAATGTGATCGAAATCAATCCACGTTTTGGCGGTGGTTATCCGCTGACACACGCAGCCGGTGCGCCGATGACACGCTGGCTTCTGGAAGAAGTAATGGGCCGACCCTGTACCGCGCGTGATGACCAGTGGACCGACGGGCTGGTGATGTTGCGGTATGATGAGGCCGTATTTGTGTCCCGGGAGAAGGCGGGAATCACGGATGACAAAGTGAAGGGGTGACAGGGGAGAGAGAAGCTGGAACGCGGGGGAAGTATTCAGCTCATCTTCGTGAATCGGTGTTTATCTGCGGTTTTAAATCTCTCACTGGAAATGGAATCTATCGATAATCCGCAATCCGTGATGGGCACCGTTCCTCATCTGGTTTTGTTTGATGTGGACGGAACCTTACTGCTGACCGGTGGTGCGGGAAGCCGGTGCATTCGCCGAGCTTGCCAGCGTGTCCTGGGAGACGCATTTGAGTGGAATCCGGTGGTGGCGGGGCGCCTGGACCAGCAAATTTATCGGGATCTGGCCGAGGCGTGTGGCATTACAGATGCGGCCTCCAGGTTTGCTGAATACAAGGCGGTTTATCTGGCTGAGCTGGAAGCTGAATTATTGCGTTGTCGAGCGGATGTGCGAATCATGCCGGGGGTGCCTGCATTGCTGCAGGCCTTGGAGCAACGTCAGGAGGTGACAATCGGTCTGCTTACCGGGAATTTCCAGAAGGCCGTGGAACTGAAGTTTGCGGCTGCGGGACTGGAGATGAAGCGATTTGCCGTGGGCGCGTTTGCTGAAGATGGAGGCGAGCGACATGATCTGGTTCATGGAGCGATAGCACGCTACGAGCAGATCAAAGGCAGGTCGATCTCGGCAGACCGGGTGATTCTCATCGGGGATACTCCGCGGGATATTGAATGTGCCCGTCAGGCGGGCTGCCGTGTACTGGCTGTGGCAACGGGGCATTATTCGCTGGAAACCCTGCAAGCCGAAAAGCCGGATGCTGCTGTGGCGACATTGGAGGACACCGCCCCTTTGTGGGCGATGCTGGAGGGTATGCAGACTTCGAGCGAATACCCATAAACACCAGCCAGTTATACTTCTGATATCAACCCGCTCAGTTCACTTGATCCTGTAATGGATCCTGTTGCTTGCGAGCTACGCAGAAAAGCGTGAACCATTCGAATCGCCGCCGATCCCAGGCGCTGAATCGTTGCTGAAGGCGACGGATTGGCGGGACATGCCGCGTGACATATCCAAGCATAATGAGCGGACGGGAAAATAGGCCAATTCCGTCAAATGCGACTGCTGAAAATCCGGCCTTGCCAAGTACCTTATTGAGGTGCTGGGGCGTAAAATGTTCATGCCACGCCTTTTCTGCAGCGATGTCACCGATCAGTCCATCGGGATTGTTCACATACCGTTTGTTATAGGCTTCCTCGGAGTGTTTACGGATGTACCACCAGCGGTGCAGACGGGGAAACCGGAACTTGAAATTGCCCATGTCCAGGCAGGAGAAGATGTGTTGTCTGGGAACGGTGATGATCAATTGTCCGTCGTCTTTGAGGACGCGCCGAAGCTCCAGCAGGAGGGCATGCTGGTTGGCTACATGCTCAAGGACTTCCATCAGCGTGATGGAACTGAACGTTTGATCCGGAAAAGGAAGTGGCTGGCCGATTGGGAGATGATGAAACTCCAGCTGCGGGTAATCGGCCCGTGCGGTGTCGATGGCGAGATGATTGGCATCTACTCCCACACGGCGGGCGATCTTCTTGCATTCCAGGGAAGCAAGAAATTGGCCTTTAAAACAGCCAAAATCGAGATGTGCCGGTCCATCAGGTACCTGTTCCCATGCCCAGCCATAGCGATCGTAGCCGTAGGGATTTTGTGAGCTGACACGTGTCTTCATTGAGTTGACCTTCCCATCGGCCCGATAAGTACAATGGCCGTACCTGAATGTGCTTTTCCCCAACCTGTCCCCCGGTATGATAGGGGCAGGTTTCGCTGTCACAAACGGTTATTTGCGGCTGGATTCATCCTTTGGAGAATCGATTGGTACACAATGCACTGAAACTCATCGGGCGGGAGCATCCGCTGTTCACGGATGATCTGGCGAAGCATGGCGACGCCATGGCCGAGGCCGTGCGCGAGGGACGGTTCCTCGTGATCGGCGGAGCCGGGTCGATCGGCAGCGCGGTCGTGCGCGAGCTGTTTCGCCGATCGCCGCGCGTGCTGCACGTGGTCGACATCTCCGAGAACAACCTGGCGGAGCTCGTGCGCGACATCCGCAGCTCTCTGGGCTACATCGAAGGGGATTTCCACGCGTTCGCGCTGGACTGCGGATCACCGGAGTTCGAGGCGATGCTGGGGGAGCACGGCCCGTATGACTACGTGCTGAACTTCTCGGCCCTCAAGCACGTCCGCAGCGAAAAAGATCCCTACA
>CAZSJB010000181.1:0-5148 GCA_964606625.1 uncultured Tepidisphaeraceae bacterium
TCCGTACCTGCGCATTTTCCGCGGCCGCACCGATACCGGCCTCGATACCTCGCGGGTTTTCACCTACGTCCAGGTTGCCATTTCCGCTGACAGCAATGTCGAGCGGGTGCTTGATTTCCGACGCGCAGAGGGCGCGGCGGCTGAGGGATCAGCCGATCCGGATCCCGCCATCACCGTCCATACCGTGGGCGAGGGGCGGGTTGTTTTCGTCGCCACCACGGCCGATTCGCAGTGGACCAGCCTTCCCGCCAAGCCATCGTACGTTGCGCTCATGCATGAACTGCTCGCCGGCAGCGTCGATGCCGGTGACACCTGGATGAACCTCACCGCCGGCCAGCCGGTGGTGATCCCGCGCCACCTGCGCCTCACGACGACCCCCACGCTCACCGATCCCCGGCAGCGCGATATCCCGCTCATCGCTACCACCGATGAGCAGGGCAACACCGTCTACCATAGCCAGCCGCTTCATCAGCCGGGCATTTATCGCCTGTCCCTGGGAGACCGCACACTGCCCATCGCCGTCAACGTCCCAGCCGATGAAGCGGATGTGCGAACCCTCGAGCAACCCGCGATTAAGGCGGCTCTGGGCGATATCGAGTTGATTCAGGAAGGCGATCATCTCGCGTTGGTGGCTGCCAGTGATGCCGCCAGCCGCGACTATGGCTGGCTGATTCTCGCAGCCGTGTTGATGCTGACCGGGTTTGAATGTTTCATGGCCATGCGTCTGGGCCATTACCGGAGGGGCACGGAATAGGCACAACCGTTGCGTTGCAGCAGGCGCTCAACGCCACGGCTGGCAAGCGATGATCCATTGATCCATGCAACGCTTCTGGGAAATCATCTTCGGTTTGCGACCGGGCTTCCTCTCGGAGGAAGGGCAGTTCTCGCTGCGCTTCAACCCGCGCTGGCCGTGGCAGGATGTGCTGGGAGCGGGGCTGTGGAACTTCGTGCTCCTTGCAGCTGCGGTGGCGTTGGTGATTTATGTCTACCGGCGCGAAGGGCGTCCGCGCACGGCCCGCATCATCCTGGGCGGCGTGCGGCTTGGGCTGTTGATCCTGCTCATCGCGCTGCTTAACCGGCCGAGCCTCATGCTCAGCCAGTCGCGCACCGAGCCGTCTGTCGTTGCCATTATGATTGACGACAGCATCTCCATGCGCGTCCGCGATGCCCAATCCGACGCCCAGCCGCTGACCCGCCTGGATCGCATCATCCAGGTGCTCAGCGAGGGCGACCAGGCCTTGCTGCGACAGCTCCGCACCCAGCATGAATTGCGGCTTTACCGCTTCAACGCCGGCGCCCAGCCGATCGGCGCTCCGCAGTCGGTGGAGGATGCCCAGCCGCTGCTCCAGGACCTCTCCCCCGAGGGCCGCCAGACGCAGATCGTCCGGTCGCTGCGCACGGTTCTGGAAGATCTGCAGGGCCAGCGCCTCGCGGGGGTCGTCGTCCTGACCGATGGCAGCGAAACACCCACCCAGGCCAGGGCCGAAGAACTGCAAGCCGTGACGGATTTCGGTGTTCGCATTTTCCCGGTGGCGGTCGGCTCGGAGCAGGCGCCCCGCAATATCGCCATCACTGCGATTGATGTGCAGGACACCGCCTTCAAGGATGACATCCTCAGCGTGACCGCCACCGTCCGCGCCACCGGGTTTCCGCCCGGCTATCCGATCCAGCTTTCCCTGCGGAATCAGCAGACCGGCGAGCTGCTCGGCGGCGTGGAAGGCCAGACGGCGATGCGCAGCGTTCCCGTCAACAGCGAGGAACCTTTCGATGTCGAATTGATTTTCAAACCCGAGCAGGTCGGCACGCTCGAACTGGCCGTCCAGGCTGAGCTCGAGCCCGCCGAACTGGACGAGGAGGACAACACGCGCCTCGCCCAGGTCGAGGTGCTCGATGCTCAGATCCGCGTGCTCTACGTCGATGGATATCCCCGGTGGGATTATCGCTACCTTAAGACCGAGATGATGCGCGATCCCACCATCGAGATCTCGGTGCTGCTGCTGAGCGCGGACCCGGGGTTTGCCCAGGAAGGGGATCGGCCCATCCGTCGCTTTCCTGAGAGCATCACCGAACTGCTGGAGTATGACGTGGTGCTTTTCGGCGATGTCGATCCGCGCTACTTCAGCGATGCGCAGATCGAGATGATCCGCGATTTTGTCGCCAACCGCGGCGGCGGATTCGGAATGGTGGCGGGGCCGCGATGGTCACCGCAGGCGTATCGCAACACCGCCATCGAGGCGATCCTGCCGGTTAATATCCGTCGGGCGGATACGAGCGTGCCGGCGAATATCGCCAGCGGATTCCGGCCGGTCCTCACGCCCGAAGGCCATAACAGCTCCATCTTCCGGTTCTTCGCCGACCGCGAGCGCAATCGCCGCTTCCTCGAAGAGGAGTGGCAGCCGATCTTCTGGTACCAGCGAGGCATCACCGTCAAACCCGGGGTGGGTGAGGTCCTGGCCGAGCATCCCACCGACATGACCCATGATGGCCGCCGCGCACCGATCCTGGTCCTGGGGCGGTTTGGCGCCGGTCGAACCCTGTTCAGCGGGATCGATGACTCCTGGCGATGGCGCTACTACACCGGCGAAACCATCTTCAGCACCTACTGGATCCAGACATTTCGCTATCTGGCGCGCAGTAAGAAGCTCGGCCAGCGCAAGCTCACGTTTGTCGCCTCCCAGCCGGTGTATGAACTGGGCGAGCAGGTGCGCTTCCACCTGCGCATTCTCGATCCGACGTTATTGCAACAACTTCCGGAGCAGATCCGCGTCGAATTACAGGATGATGCCGGCCAGGTCATCGGTCATGAGATGGTCCGCCGCCAGCAAGGCCAGCCGGAATTGTACACAGCCTCGTGGACGGCGGATCGCGTGGGGCGCTTCCGGGCGATTCTCCCCAGCGTGGCGGGGGGAATCGAGCCCGTGCAGGTGCCGTTGGAAGTTACCGTACCGCGCCTGGAACTGGTTCGGCCGCAGGTAGACCGAACGCTGCTGTCGCGGCTGGCGTCGGAGACGATGGGGCAAGCAGTCGATATCGATCAGGCAGCCAGCGCGCTGCCCGCCGCCATCACCAACATGGCGCAGATCATCCCGATCGATACCGAAGAACCCCTTTGGGATGCGCCCCTCGCCCTGGCGCTGTTCACCCTGCTGATCACCCTCGAATGGGTATTACGCAAGGCGTATGGAATGCTGTAAGAACGATTGAGTCACCGAGGAACACGGATAAATCCGGATGAGACCCGCTCACGGCGCTACAATGACTCAGGATCAACGCGCTTCATCCGGGCTCGTCCGTGGGTGAACCACTGGAGTAGACCATGCCTCCAACCCAACTGCTGGAAACCCTCGATCGCCTGCGATTTCGTATTCGCGCGATGAGCTTCGCCTATGGGGTGGCGCTGGTGGTGGCGTGCGCGGTGGGGGTGCTGCTGGCGATCGTGCTGCTGGATTACCTGTTGAACCTGCGAGCGGTGCCGCGGGTGATCCTGCTGCTATCGGGCATCGGGGTGGTGGGGTGGATGCTGTATCGCTTTGTGCTGCGACCCATGCTGGCGAAGTTCACGCTGCGCGATGTCGCAGCCCGCATCGAGCGCGCGTTTCCGCAGTTTGATGATCGTTTGAGCAGCACGGTGGATTTCGCAACCGGCTATGTGCCGGGATCTGAGGCACTCAAGCAACGCGTGGTGGCGGAAGCCGGCTCTCTCGCTCAACAGATCGACCTGCGACAGGCATTGATTTACAAGCCCGTCTGGTATTCCACCGGATCCGCCCTGGGGGCGATTGCGCTGCTGCTCCTGCTGGCGATCGTGGTGCCGGGCAATTACGTCCACATTGCCGCCGAGCGGATCTTCAATCCCTTTGGCGGCGCGCTGTGGCCCAAGCGCGTCAATATTGCGATGCTCGACACACCGCCTGCGCGGGTGCCCGTCGGCCAGCGTGTGCCGGTGCGCATGCAGTTGATCCGCGGCGACAGGCCTTCCCTGCGCGCTACCATCTTCTACCGCTATGACGACGGCCCGATTCACAAGGAGCTGATGAGTCGCGGTCCCGACGGCACCTACAGCGCCTCGCTGGATACCCGCATCGATCCAGCCGCCAGCCAGGGAAACCTTCAGATCTGGATCGAATCCGGCGACGATCGCCATGACCTGCCGCCCATTGTCGTCGTGCCGCGCCTCCAGATTGAGCGCGTCCAGGCCATCCTCACGCCGCCCCCCTATGCGCCCCAGCGCACCAGCACCGTCGATCTGACGGCGGCTCCGGCGGTGATGACCGCCGGCTCGCAGATTGCGCTACAGATCACCTTCAACAAACCGCTCGATCCCGAATCGGCGGTCCGCATCGAGCCGGTGGATGACACGATTGCGCCGCAGTTTGCCTGGCAGCTCGCCAGCGCGTCCGCCGCGATCGGCCGAGCCACCGCCGAGCAGTCGTTGCGCTTCCGCATCCGCGCCCGCGATCGCGATGGATTTGAAAACTCCGCCCTGGAAGAGTTCCAGTGGATCGTTCGACCCGATCAGCAGCCGACGGTTCAGGTCGAGCAGCCGCGCAGCAATATCGAAGCAACTCCCCAGGCCGTCATTCCACTCCAGGCTGTGGTCGAGGATGATTTTGGTATTGAGTCGCTGAAGCTGCTCGTCGAACGCCTTGGCGACAACCGAACCTGGGAGATCGATCTGGTTTCCGCGGGCGAGGCGGCTGACGCGGTGGGCTGGTCGCACATTGAAAGCCCCGGTGATCGCAGCCGCTATCGGGCCAGCTACAGTTGGGAACTGGCGGCCCTGGCGGATGCCGAGTTGAAAAGCGGCGATGTCCTGGAATATCACCTGCTGGCCCAGGACAACTTCGAGCGAGATGGGGTGCGCCATGAGCCGGTCGCCAGCGGGCGGCTGCGTATCACCATTGTCAGCCAGGAAGAGTTTGCCAATCGCGTGGCCGATGAGCTGCTTACGGTCAAGGCGCGGATCGGTGAACTGAAAAACATTCAGGATCGGACCCGCAGCGAAACGGTGAACCTCCGCCGCGAAACCGAAGAGAAGGAAGCCTTTGAAAATGCCGATCGCGCCGTGGCGGAGCGGCTGGCCAATCAGCAGAGCACCACCGCTGCCCAGACCCGCCAGATCGCCCAGCAACTGGGTGATCTGCAACG
>CAZSJB010000181.1:5158-6620 GCA_964606625.1 uncultured Tepidisphaeraceae bacterium
AGAATCGCTCCGATGCCGACGAGCTGCGCCAAATGGCTGGTGATGTCGAAGCCCTGCTGGACAAGACGGCCGAAGGGCCCATGAAGGATGCAGCCAATTCGATCAACCAGGCGCGGGATCAGCAATCGGATGATGCCGATCACCGCAACCAGCGGCTGGACCACGCCGCCGCCAACCAGCAGCGCGCTGCCGATCAGCTCACCAGTGCCATGAACCGCATGGGCAATATCGGCAACCTCCAGACGACGATTGCCGATCTGAAAAACATCCTCGACCGCCAGCGCGAGCTGACCGAGCAGACTGCCGAGATCGGGCGCCGCAATCTCGGCAAAACGGCCGAGCAGATGGATGAGAAAGATCGCAAGGCGCTGGAAGAGATCGCCAATGAGCAGCAGGCACTCTCAGAGCGCTCGCAGCGGACGTTTGACAAGATGAAGGAAGATGCCCGCGCAATGGAGCAATCGGACCCTTCCACCGCGCAGACCATGCGCAAAGCCGCGCAGACCGGCGAGCAGCAGGGCGTGCCAGCGCGCCAGCGGCAGGCCTCACAGAATGCCCGCCAGAACCAGCAGACCCAGGCTCGGGCCAACCAGAAGGCTGCGGAGATCGGCCTGGAGATGGTCCTGGGCGAGCTTCGCGAAGCCGAGCGCCGCAAGCTCGAAGCCCTCGCCCGCAAGCTCGCTGAGATGCAGGAACTGGTGGGAAATCTGGTGCGCCGCCAGGCGGGGCACAATCTCGACAATCTCACGCTGCAGGGCGGTGAGGTGCTGGCGGAACTGGAGGGTGAGATTCGTGATCACCTGTTCGAGCTGGCGGAGCGATCGCAGGACAATCCGCCCCAGCCGCCCGACCTGCGGCAGCTTTCCAATGCCCAGGAGCAGACCGAGCGCAACACGCGCGACAGTGCCCGCCAGGCGGAAGAAATGGAAGACGGCGCGCAGGCCGCCGGCCACCTGGTCCGGGCTGCCGGCCGGATGGAGCGCGCGATCGTCCATCTGCGCGATCAGAAACTTCCCGAGGCCTACCATCCGCCCATGACCGAGGCGCTGGCGGCTTTGGAAGATGCCCTGGAACGCATCAACCAGCAGAAAGCGGAGGTGGAGCAGGAGCAGCAGAAGCAGCAGCGCGATTCCATCCGCGAACGCTATGAGCAGATCCGCAAGCAGCAGCTTGCGATCAACACGCAAACCACGGAAGCGGAAGGCAAACGGCGCGACGACGGCACGCTCGATCGCATCACGCACCTGAGCCTCAGCGCTCTCTCCGGCACCCAGGCCGAACTGGCTCAGACCACTGCCGAGATCGAAGAAGACCTGTCGGGACTGGGCAGTATCGTTTACGTCTGGGCCAACCAGGACATCGTCAAATCGATGAATGTCGTCAAGGCCGATCTGGCTGAGGCGCGCAGCGGCCTCGACACACAAACCCGGCAGGCTCACATCCTTGAGCAGCTTGATGCGAT
>CAZSJB010000182.1:0-6609 GCA_964606625.1 uncultured Tepidisphaeraceae bacterium
ACCTGCTGCCGGAGATGGCCAGCCTGAAGCTGATCCGGCCGATCGACGACTTCATCGAGCAGGAAAAGCAGGCTGGAACAGGAGATTTTCTCGAGGATTACTATCCCATTTTGCTGGATGGGTATCGTTATGACACCGAAACCGGCTTGACCGGCACAGGTCCGCTGTACGGCTTGCCCAAGGATTTCACGACGGCGGTTTTTTACGTCAATGTCGACCTTTTCCAAGCCGCCGGTGTGCCCATCCCATATGACGGGTGGACCTGGGAGGAGTTTGAGTCCGCCATGCGGCAGATCACCGCCCTCAATGGGCAACCTGCGTACGCGCAGCGTCGCATCTATGGCGGTGTCCTACAGATCTGGCCGGACACACTGCGCAACATCCTCTGGACTTTCGGTGGGGAGTTCTTTGGAGAGGACTTCCGCGATGTCACCCTGGATGAACCGCCCGCGCAGGAAGCGCTACAGATGATCGTCCGCACGCGACTTGAGGAGAAGACGGTTTTCAATGCCACCGGAATCGCCCGGGACGGCGGCCAGGAGTTCATCAACGGCAATATCGGCGTGGCCGGGCCGGTCGGCCGCTGGATGGTGCCCCGCTATGCCAGCATCACGCGCTTCCGATGGGATGTGGTGCCGGTGCCCCACAAGGCGGGGCATCCGCCGGCTTCGCAGATCTTCATGACGGCTTGGGGCATGACCGCAGGCACAAAGCATCCCGAGGAAGCCTACAGGCTGATGAGGTTTCTCTGCGGTCCCCAAGGCGCAGCCATGCAGTCGCGTCTGGGGCTGGCGATTCCGCCCCTGCGCAGCATCGCTGAAAGTGACGATTTCCTCGCGCCCCCTGGCATCCCGTCGCATCGGGCGGACCTGTTTCTCAAGGCCATCGAGCATGCACGCGTGCAGCAACTGCCGCGGGAAGCCGAGTGGGGACGCATCGTCGGTGACCGCATTACTGAGGCGATCCAACTTGGCGCCAAGACAACGCTGCAATCTGCCCAGGAAATCGAAGCTGCATGGCTGGCTGAACTCAACTCTCCCCTGCGACGCCGGGAATGGTCTGCGATGCGCTGGGACGTGGTGATGACAATCGTCGTCACCTTGGGCGTGGCGATGATCTCCGCCGTGTGGTGGCGGGCCAGGCGCCAGAGACTTGGGCCACTGGACAAAACCACCGAGCGCGCGGGGTGGCTGTTCATTCTGCCATGGTTCATCGGGTTTGTTGCCCTGACGGCTGGGCCGATGATCGTCTCGTTTTTGCTCAGTTTTACGCGCTGGACGGCAATGACCCCAATCAGCTCGGCTGAATCCGTCGGCCTGGCCAACTTCCACCAGCTTTTCGCAGCCGATCCGACGTTCTACAAATCATTGCAGGTCACCGGCTATTTCGTGCTCCTTTCCGTGCCGATCGGCCAGGTGGCGGCACTGGCAGTGGCCCTGTTGATGAACATGAAGGTGCGAGGAATCGCCCTGTTCCGAACGATCTACTTCGTGCCCAGCGTGGTCAGCGGCGTGGCGCTGGCAGTGCTGTGGCTACAGATTTTCAACAACGACTACGGTCTGCTGAACACTGCCCTGCGGCCAATCACGAATCTGTTTGGTTTCGATCCCCCCGACTGGTTCGGGCGGGACGCACAGATCTGGGCAGTTCCGGCGTTTGTCATCATGGGCCTGTGGGGCGTGGGTGGCGGGATGATCATCTATCTGGCTGGGTTGAAGGGTATTCCCGCGTCGCTGTACGAGGCTGCCCGCATCGACGGCGCCGGGCCGGTGCGGCAGTTCTGGAATGTGACGCTGCCGATGCTCTCGCCGCTGATCTTCTTCAACCTGGTGATGGGGATCATCGGCAGCTTCCAGATTTTCACGCAGGCGTATGTCATGACCGGCGCCGGACCGGGGAATGCGACGCTGTTCTATGTACTGAACCTGTACCGCCAGGCGTTCGAGTTCCACAACATGGGCTACGCCAGTGCGATGGCGTGGGTGCTGTTCGTAATTGTTCTGGTATTGACGATTGCCGTCTTCCGCGGATCGCGAAACGTCGTCTATTACGAGGGGCTGCGCGCATGACCACGGTCAACTCTCCCACAACGCCTACCCGCGACGTCTCCCAGCCGCTGCCGGAAATCGCCGCCGCCGGCGCAGCCACCACATGGTCTCGCCGCAAGCCGCGCCGCGAAGGCCAGCCTCCTATCCGCCATCAGATCATCGCTTATCTGATCCTCAGCCTCGGATCGCTGGCCTTCCTTGTACCGTTCTACTTTGTCATCAACGGCTCGCTGAAAACCGAAGCTGAAGTCGCCGCCGGTGATTTCATCACCCCGCCCGCCACGATTGCCGACATCCGCTGGAGCAATTACCCGGCAGCCGCCCAGAAGCTGGGACTGACCTGGACCACCGTGACCCTTCCGCTGGTGGGTGAAATCCACTTTCCCGCGACCTTCCCCGCGCTGTCCAATACCATCGTCATCACCACCCTCTGCATCGTCGGGCAGGTGATTTCCTGCTCGCTGGTAGGCTTTGGATTTGCGCGGTTCCGCTTCCGTGGCCGAAACATCCTGTTCATGGTGATGCTGAGCACGATGATGCTGCCGGCGCAGGTGACGATGATCCCGGTGTTTGTGCTGTTCCGCTACCTGGGCATGATCGATACCTTCTGGCCACTGATCATTCCAGCCTGGCTGGCCAGCCCGTTTTTCGTATTCATGTTCCGACAGTTCTTCTCGCAGATTCCGGAGGAGCTCATCGAAGCTGCCCGCATCGACGGCGCTAGCAACCTGCGGATCTACTGGCAGCTCATGCTTCCCTTGAGCGGGCCGGTCATCGCCATTGTCACAATCTACACCTTCCTGGGCACATGGAATGACTTCATGGGCCCGCTGATTTATCTCAACAGCCCGGAAAACCGAACGCTGGCCCTGGCGCTCAACAGCTTCCGCGGCCAGTACGGCACCAGCGACGCCCACCTGCTCATGGCAGCCAGCGTCATCTGCATGCTGCCGTGCGTGGTACTTTTCTTCGCAGCCCAGCGATACTTCGTCGAGAGCGTCGCCATGACCGGCTCGAAAAGCTGAATAAAGTGCAATGAAACGGAGAAAAATGCGTTCCTTCAATCGCGCCAGCGAATGATCGGTGTGCTGAAGGGTTGATGGGTACGGTACAACTGGCGCAGGTGCTCGATCCAAGGGTCCATGGGCTGGCCGGGGGCGAGTTGGTTCAGGCGTCGCTGGAGCAGGCGAAGCAGGTTCGGGAGGGTCATCGGTCTGCCCCGGGCGACGGAGCGGCGCAAATCCCGCACGGTTTGCAGCATGGCAAGCCGCCTTGCGCGCTCGGGCGCCATGGCTGATGCATTCCTCATGGTCCCCCCCTCTTACAAGTGTTGATCATATGGCTGATCCTACTGACAGCATGTTGTCAGTCACGTCGGCACATTCTATGTTTCGTACAGCCCGACAATTCCCTTTGCCAGTTCTTTGACACGATCCACCAGCTCAACCGGCTGGATCACCCGACAGTGCGGTCCCATGCTCAGGATCCACCAGACGATCTCGTCAAGGCCGTCCACTTCGCAGCGGAACGTGATGGACCCATCTTCATTCCACGTTACCTTCTGCGTGCGATGCCAGTGCGTATCCGCGATCGTCTCGGCAAATTCCGCGTCGAATCGCAATTCGACCTCGTATCGTTCTTTGCCGCGAATCATGCGCCAGGCATTGCCCAGGTGCTGATCCACGCTGAAATCCGCCGGCCGCTCGAACGTTCGTCCTGTCGGCTGGATCTGCGTAAAGCGATTGAGCTTGAGGCAACGCACCTCGTCGTAATCGCCGTGGTGTCCCAGAACATACCATGCCCGCTGGCTGAACAGCAGCGCATAAGGCGAAAACTCGAAGATGCGGCCGTCACTGTTTCCGCTTAATGAATCATAGGCACACGTCAGCACCTCTTGATCGGCGATAGCGGTTCGCATCCTGCTATAGACATCGTCTACGCCTTCAGGCGGCATCGCGGCAGCCAGCTTGATGGTGACGTGGTCAACGATCTTATCCAGTTCCGACTGCATGCCATAAGGCAGTTGCGACCGCACCTTCTCGATCGCCCGGCTGGCACTGCGCGTGAATGGCACCTGTTCATTTCCACCGATCTGCTCTGCCAAAGCCGCCAGTGCTAATGCCTCATCCAGCGTCAGTTGCACTGGTGGCAGGAAAAAATCCCGCCGAATGGAGTACCCGCGCGTCTCGGGGTCGTAGAAATACGGGATTCCCGCCCCCTCCAGCATCTTCATATCACGATAGATCGTGCGCTCGGTCGTCCCGCACGCCTCAGCCAGCCGGCTGGCCGTCCAGCCGCTGGACCCCTGAATCAGGGTCAGAATCTTCAATAAGCGATGGATCCGTGAATAGTCAGCCGCCATGCTGCCCCTTTCCCTTCTTGGCGTGAGTATAGCAATTTCTCCACGCCTTCGCAGATCAATCTCATCCACCCTGACACAGGGTTGTCAGTGGCACCGTATACATATTCACAACCATGGGAAAGGAACCAGGAATGACCGATTGCATTGCAGCCCGTCTTCGCACGGTTCAGGCAGACGTTCCCCAGGGACAGCGTCTGCGGATCGTACCGATTACCGGGCCCTCACAGGATCAGCCGCCGTACACCTTGCTCGACTCGCAAGTCCAACGATCCTTGCAGATCGCGCAAACAAACGATGTGGGCAACGTACCTGGGCCGAAGATCGTCAATCCGCTGGACACACGCTTGTTTCTGATGGGTGGCCAGACGCTGCCCGGAGCGAAGCAGAGCTGCATCGTGGCAGCAGACGTGCTCCTGTGCGCCAATGCCTCAGTGAGTATCCCTGTTTCCCGCGTGAACGAGCGGCAAGCGGCTTGCGCTCGCGCAACGTTCACGGAAGACAAGTCCACCAGCCGGCGTACGCTGGCCTCCAATCTCGCGAATACACAGCCAGATCGCAAGTTGGCGGACAGACGATCCCAACTGCACCCGCTCGACCACACCGTTGGGCTGGCAGCCTTTTGGAATGGGCATCTATTGGGACTGGATCTGTTCGATCGGCATACGACGTTACGCTATTACTGGGACTCGTTGATTGATAGTTATATAGATGATCTTTTCGTTTCAGAATCATCCGCCACTCCCACTGGCAACGAAGCTCAGTTGGTCAATGCGCTGCTCATGCGGGCTGCGATCGGCACATGGGACGCCTGTGAGGCGCCGGGGGAGGGCCAAAACTATCACTTGCTCGACACGGGCCTGGCGGGTGCGGCGCTGGTTTGGGAGAACCAGACCGTGATTCACCTGAAACTGCGTCCACGACGCCTCCGAGGCTGTCAGTGATCGACACCATCCGCAATAGAGCCCAGGCCCATGGACCTGCAACGGCTGGGAGATAACCAGCCGCAACCAATACAAAGCCCCTTGTAACTCAGGGGGGGAGTTACAAGGGGCGACTCTTTAATCAGGCACTCTCCGCATCCCCAATCTTCGCACCGCAAGACTCCAGCGGGTGAGCGACCCTCCCCCACAAGGAAGAGCTCAGGCAATCAGGGAACAAAAAAGAACCCCTTGTCACTCGCGTGGAGTCACAAGGGGGTTTCATCAGTGGGCCCGATTGGATTCGAACCAATGACCTCGTCCTTATCAGGGACGCGCTCTAACCAACTGAGCTACGAGCCCGGAGGACTTCGCATCGAAGCGAAGAACTCGTGATTTTAAGGGAGACTGGCCGCGTGTCAATGTGAGTGACGTGGCGAGTCTTTGCGATTACTGCTGCTGTTCCTCGCCGCCCTGCTCAGGAGCAGGCGCAGCTTCAGCGGCCTGAGGCTCGGCGGCTTGAGAAGCCGTTTTTTCGCGGCTGCCCTTGAGGACACGCATCGCGAACTGATGACGCCGCTCATTGCGCTTCCGCCGAAGGCCAGCACTGCGGCGGGCACCGCCGGCCGGCTTGGATTCTTCGGTCAGCAACTGGAGCACGACGAGGTCGCCACCGTCACCGATACGGAAATCACTGGTCTTGATGATGCGGGTATACCCGCCCCGGCGATCGGCAAAGCGCGGTGCGATGTCGTTGAACAGCTTCTGGACAACGGTCTTGGAGCCCTCGGTGATGAACTCCTGATCCTCATCGACGAGGCGACGATCCTGAAGCTCAGCAATGACGCGGCGGCGGGCGGCAAGAGTGCCGGTCCGTGCCAGCGTGATCAGCTTCTCAGCCATCGCGCGGCATTCCTTGGCCTTGGGAAGGGTGGTGCGCACCATCCCGTGCTCGAAGAGGCTCTGGATGAGATTGCGCCGCATCGCCTTGCGGTGCTCAGTGTCTCGGCTGAGCTGCCGGCCGAACATACGGTGACGCATGGGAAAGCTCCTGATTCTTCTTTCAGTTCAAACACTCCCGGGTCAATCCCGGAGTCTGGAATAACTTAATACCCGTCCAGGTTATTCCTGGTTCGCGGGCGCCTCTTCACTGCTCTGGGTGCTCAGATTCTCAATCTCACCCGCGTCACTTGAGTAGCGATCGGCGGTCGGGATGTTGTCCAGATCCAGGCCGAGGCTCAGCCCCAGATCTGCGAGCTTGCGCTTCACTTCACGCAGCGAG
>CAZSJB010000183.1:0-253 GCA_964606625.1 uncultured Tepidisphaeraceae bacterium
TGGGCAGGCTGAAACGCAGCCGCCCTTCCTGTGGAATATCCTGTCGATAGGTCAGCAACTGCGCCATCACCATCAGGCGCGTCACGATGGCCCGGCCTTCCAGCGGATCTACAGTTGCCCGGGTCTGGAGCAGCCCATCAATGCGACATCGCACCGCCCAAGACTCTCGGCCCGGCTCGATGTGAATATCCGAAGCCCGCTGCTCGATCGCACTCGACAGCAGCCGATCCACCTTTGCCGGAATGTCCTCAAG
>CAZSJB010000183.1:263-3479 GCA_964606625.1 uncultured Tepidisphaeraceae bacterium
TGCATTTTCTTATCATACTCCAAGTTCATCGATTTCACCGTTAGTTCTGCCGGAGGGCACAGGAATACTTTCATCTGACCTCTGGGCTGACCTACAATCAGGCACGATGAAAGTGTCCGAGCTGTTTCATTCCATCCAGGGCGAAGGCAAGCTGATGGGTGTGCCCTCGTTTTTTGTGCGCGCTTCGGGGTGCAACCTGCGATGCACCTGGTGCGATACGCCCTACGCAAGCTGGAATCCCGAAGGGCGCGAAATGAGCGTCGAGGAGCTGCTGGCTGAGCATGATAAGGTGCGCACGCGGCATGTTGTTCTGACCGGCGGCGAGCCGATGATCATGCCTGACATTGAAACGCTGGCCGCCGCCTTCCGGGGGCGCGGTTGCCATATCACGATCGAAACGGCTGCCACGGTGTTCAAGCCGGTTGCGGTCGATCTGGCGTCTTTGTCCCCCAAGCTGGCTAACTCAACCCCCTACGACCGCGAAGGCGGGCGCTTTGCCGCGGCGCATGAGCGTCAGCGCCTGAACTTCGATGTAATCCAGCGGTTCATCGATCATGCCGAGGATTTCCAGCTCAAGTTTGTGGTCTCCAGTGAACGGGACATGGACGAAATCCACACGATCCTCGATCGGCTGCGCAACTGGCAGCCGGATGACGTGATGCTGATGCCCGAAGGCACCGACGCCGCCACCCTGGCCACGCAGGGGGTGTGGATTGCGGACATCTGCAAACAGACCGGATTTCGATTCTGCCCCCGGATGCATATCGAGTTATACGGCAACACGCGCGGGACGTGATGGCGGGTAGATCAGGTTTCTGCGTCTTCCATGCGTCGCAGTTCGACGATGCGATCCAGCTTGAAGTTGCGGCGGGCGTTGCGCAAATGACAGTGGGCGATGAGGGTCAATTCGCCGTTGCGTCGGCGGATTTCGAGCGGCTGGATGACGCGCCGGCTTCGCTGCTGGTTGGCGTCGATGTATTCCATCGTGACGGGCTTGCGGGCATCGAGGGCTTCTTCCAGTTCGAGGGGGAGCAAGGTCTGGCGTGAATTCGCAGGAAGCAGGCCCATCGGGCCGCCCTGCTCGCGCATCGCATCGCAGAGGCACAGTTCCCAGCCGCCCACCGGCTGAAGCAGCCGTTCAAAAACAAACCCAGACGTCTGCGCATCAGCCAGCGCACGATGCGCCACCGGTGGCGTCAGGCCAAATGTCCTGGCCAATCGCTGAAGGGCATTGCCGCCGCGCCCAAAGCGCCGCCGGGCGATCCGCACGGTGTCAAGCACCGGCGCATTATCCAGCTCAGTGACGAAATCCCGCCCGGCCCTGCGAAACTCGCGGTTCAGAAACGACAGGTCAAACCGGACATTGTGGCCCAGGATCACCGCGCCGCACAACAATTCCATCATCGCCGGCAACTGATCGGCAAAACGCGGCTGACCGGCAACCATCTCTGGCGTGATGCCCGTCAATGCGCTGACCCCGGGGCTGATGCGACGCATCGGATCGATCAATTGCTGATACTCGCGAACCGCAACTCCCCCCTCATATCGCACGATACCGACCTCGATGATGCGATCGCCAAGCTCCGCCGACGCGCCCGTGGTCTCCACATCCACAATCGCGATGGGAATCTGCGAAAGAGGTTGAAGCAGCGAAAACGGCATGCCAGTTTTATACGTAAACCGCCTGCAAGAGATCATCAAAAGCGTCGCAATGGTGTCGCAAACTGACCCATTTTATCGGTCAGACAGAACCGCTGGTGCCTCTGTGGCCGTTCCTGATCACCACCGCTTTGATACGCCACGCAGGCCGATTATTCGATGATTTCCACCACCGGCTGAGGCGTGCGGTGTGCCCGCACCGAATCGATTGTATAGACGATCACCGCCGACCAGATGAACGCAAACGTGATCAGTTGTTCAGGCCGCAGATGTTCGCCCAGCAGCGTCACCGCCAGCACAAACTGCACAGTCGGCGACAGGTATTGCACGAATCCCATCGTGGTCAGGCGAAGCCGGCGCACCCCCGCAGCAAACCAAAGCAGCGGCATCGCTGTCACAATGCCCGACAGCGACAGCAACACATACGTTCCTGCGGTCAGCTGGCCGATCTGCC
Source organism: uncultured Tepidisphaeraceae bacterium (assembly GCA_964606625.1). Classification (GTDB taxonomy): domain Bacteria; phylum Planctomycetota; class Phycisphaerae; order Tepidisphaerales; family Tepidisphaeraceae; genus CALEKX01. The sequence continues at coordinate 2,377 of CAZSJB010000183.1, forward strand.
CCATCGGCATCATCAGCACGATGATCGTCGGGGGCAGTAAAATCAGCGATTCCACCAGCAGTCCCACCACCGGCCCAACCACAATCTTCTTGCGAATCAGGCCATACATGCCAAATGACATCGCCAGCGTCAGCGAGATCCACGGAAACGTCTCTCCGCCTTGGAGCGTCAGGTAAAGCACCCCGGTCGCCGCCAGCGCGACTGCCCCCCATTGCCATCTGCGGAAGCGCTCTCCCAGGAAGATCAATCCCAGCAGCACATTAACCATCGGGTTGATGTAATAGCCCAAGCTGGCCTGCAGCACCTGGTCGATCGACACCGCATAGATGAAGACAAACCAGTTCACCGCGATCAGCAGCGAAGCGACCGTGAGCATCCCCATTGTGCGCTGATTGCGCAGCACCCGCTTCAATTCTTCCCAGCGTCGCTGCACCCCGATGATCAGCAACAGAAATACGATCGTCCAGACGATCCGGTGCGCCAGCACGGTAATCGGCTGAACGTGTGAGACCAGGTGGAAGTAAAGCGGTGCCCCTCCCCACCAGATATATGCCCCCAATCCGTAAAGCAGGCCTAGCTTTGCTTCACTGGATTGCGTCGATCTGTTGGACATAGAGTGACAGATCGTACACGCAACCGCGGAAATGATGAATGCCGCATGACAGGCATGCGGCATTCATTCTTTCATTACGCAACAAGTTGTACATCAGACCTCATCGGGTTGTTGCTTTCCCGATGATCAGCCCGATGACGAAGAAGACGATCGAGACAACCAAGCCAATGCCCGCCAGCACCCACAGACTGTACTCAGCGAACGTCTGGAGGATGCCCGGGCGATAGCCCGCCATCGCGCTGGTCAGGACAAAAATGCCAAACAGGACCACCAGCGTAGCCCCCAGCGCCGCTCCGCCAACCGCGGGAGCCAGGGGATCGGCAGCTTCCACATAGACCGGCGCGCCACCCGCGCGCCCCGCGGGGGCGGCTGATGTCTCGATGGCGCCGAAGCCCGGCAGCGATCCGCTGCCAACCATCTGGGTTTCCGCTCCGGGCTGAATCCGGCCGGGGCTGGGAGCGATTTCATCCAGCAACTCGGCGCCAAGGCT
>CAZSJB010000183.1:3489-6597 GCA_964606625.1 uncultured Tepidisphaeraceae bacterium
GATGGATCCCGAGATATTGGTCTGGGCCATCGGGTCGGCACGATCGACTTCATCGGGCCCGAAGACGCTGATCCCCGCACCACTGTCCCCTGCGCCGGTCAAACCGGCAGCCGAACCGCCCGGGCTGATGTGGCCCGGCGAAGGCACACCACTGACGGACCCGCTGAGACCCAAGTCGGCGGCCAAGGCGGTGTCTTCCTTCATCTGCATCATGCCCGACCCGGCTCCCGAGTCAGCCAGTGCGATGCCCGAACCGCTGGCGCCGTGCGAATCGGCAAATCCGAGGGGCGCACCGGTATCCGAGGGGCCAAGATCGATCTGGTCACCGCTCAGCTCGGCTTTGAGGGCTTCGACCTGGTCAGCTTTGAACATGAGGCGAGGCCCATCGCGGAACTCGCGCAGCCGTCCCTCCCGTGCCAGCTGTTTGACCTCATCCTCGCTCTTGCCCAGGGCGGCCTTGGTCTCATCCAGCGTATAGAACATTTTCGCCATCATGGTGCGGTACTCCTGTACTCTTAGTTGCCTGGCTCTTCGGGAGATTGCTGCCTGATATCCGGATTCGTTGTTCGCGCCGGGGCCGCTTCCTTCTGGATCAGTGCATTGATCTCCTGGGGGTCGGGAACCGTGTTAAAGTTACGCAAACGCCTGTCATACTGGAAGTTACGCGCCGCCACCAGCCGCAGGGTCTTGTCGCCGGGCTGGTACTGGTAAGCTGCCAAGGTCTGGCTGTCGACATCGAGCAGATAGCAGCCCCAGCTATTGGTCGAGAACTGTCCCGGCATGATAAAAACGCCCGCACCACCGGCAATCGGTGGCTGTTGCTGCGCCATCGCGACCGGCAGTATCGGATTGCTGCTGCGACCGAGCAACACCACAATCAGCACAGCCACCAAGGCTGCATTCACGTAAAGTGCGGTAACAACGGGATTTGAATGGCGGATATTGGGCATGGTCCTGTAAGTCGCGCGCAACATCTGCGGTTGACTGAACTTCAGTTAGGTATTGTATCCAAGCGGCGTTACGTTCTGCAACTTTTATCCACGTTCGCGCGCCTGGAGATGAGACTGTGCTAAAAGCCCATGAAATTATAGACAGGCCCAATGGGCATCTGATTTGGAGCTTGCGATTGTCATCCGGGTTTTAAGACCATGCGCGACCGCCGGAGGCATGCGGGCTTCAAATTGTGATTCAGCTTTGATAATGAGGACTATATATGAACCACATGCATGTTGAATCTCAGCGGCAGACACCGATTGTCGAACATACCGATGTTCTGGTTGCCGGTGCCGGCCCCGCTGGCATAGCGGCTGCGATTGCTGCAGGACGGGCAGGCGCCCGTGTTCGATTGATTGAAACGCACGGCTGCCTGGGCGGGATCTGGACCGCCGGTCTGCTCAGCTGGATTCTCGATACAGACCACAAGGGTGGAATCATGCAGGAGATCATCGATCGCCTGCGTGAGCGCGGTGCAGCCACCCCCCCCAACCGGGGCGGCGTGGCGGCAGATCCCGAACAGATGAAACTCCTCCTGGAACAGATGTGCCAGGAGGCCAACGTGGATGTCCGCCTTCATACGCGCGTTGTCGCGGCTGCTCGGGATTCAGCCAACCGCCTGACGGTCGCGATCACCGAAAGTAAGTCCGGCCGCGAAGCCTGGGCAGCCAAGGTGTTCGTGGATTGCACTGGTGATGGCGATCTGGCCGCCCTGGCCGGCTGTGGATTTGACTTTGGCCGACCCGCGGAAGGCCCGGGATCCGCAGGCCCCGAGCGCGCTGGGGAAACCCAGCCCATGACATTGCTGTGTCTGGTCACAGGCATTGATCGCGATGAAACCGCCGAGTTTCACGAACGGACCAATCGCGACTGGGGCGCCGCCAAGGATGCCCTGGCGGCTGAGTTTCGCCGCGCTGGGGTCGAGCTTTCCTATGGCAGGCCCACGATCTTTGAGATTGATCCCGGCCTGTTCCTGTGGATGATCAACCACGAATATGGCGTCTCGGGGCTGAATGCCCAGGACATCACAAACGCCACACTGCACGCCCGGGCCGAGCTGCATCAAAATATTGCCGCCCTGCGTCGCCTGGGTGGAGTCTGGAAGAATATTCGCATCGTAGCCACAGCCGACCAGATCGGTGTGCGCGAAGGTCGCCGCATTCACGGTCGATACACCGTCACGCTGGAGGATATGCTGGCTGGCCGCCGCCATCCGGATGGAGTGTGCGAGGTGCGTTTCGGCATTGATGTGCATTCCACCAACCGCAAGCATACGACCGGAACAGAATCGCCCGGCGGCGCAGGCAAGACCCAGCCGTACCAGATCCCCTATCGAGCCCTGGTGGCCGGGGACGTGGATGGTTTGCTGATGGCCGGCCGCTGTATCAGCGGCGATTTTCTCGCCCATTCCAGCTATCGCGTCACCGGAAATGCCGTGGCCATGGGCCAGGCGGCGGGCCAGGCGGCGGCTTACTGCGCCAAAAACGGATTGCTGCCCCATGAGGTCGAGTGGGCGACAATCGCTGCGAATACCTCGATTTGACAGGAAAATCGAGGTATTTGGCGCCACTTCGCGTTTGCTTCCACCGGCAGGCGCAATTAGAATGACCCCTTCCCCATCGAGCGGACGGTCCACTCGAGGATTTCTGGTTTCGGGACGTCGGCACTGCGTGGATGCCGCCGGTCTTGTTTTTTGGCCACGTAACGAAAGGTTCAGGCTGACACGACCTGCTGTCAGCCGCAACAGTTATGGTTGACTACAATCTCATTCACTCCCTCGGCGACATCGATAGCGATGTCGATGCAGCAGTCGCCCTTGCCCTGGGCGATGCAGCCGAAGACATTTCCAAACTCATCAGCGCTGATGAAGTCCAGGACTTCTCCCAGGGATCGATCGTCAAGGGACGCATCAGCGCCAAAGTCGGCGACGATTTTGTCGTTGAACTGGACCTCAAGAGCGAAGGCATTCTCGAAAAGAACGAGTTTGACGATCCAGCCTCCGTCAACATCGGTGATGAAGTCCAGGTCCTGCTCGAAGACATCGAAGGCGACAGCGGGCAGGTGAAGATCAGCAAGCGCAAGGCTGATCGCATCATCAACTGGGACAACATCATG
>CAZSJB010000184.1:0-6536 GCA_964606625.1 uncultured Tepidisphaeraceae bacterium
TGGAGTGGCCGGCGCTGCAGCACGCCACCATCGTCGGAGACGACGCGATTGCGGTAGGGGGATGCCGTGTTCACACGGCCCATGGTGAGATTGACGCCGATATTGACGCTCAGCTTGATCGTGTCATTGCGGAGGTGTTGCCCGATCCATAATGACGCATATGCACACTGGCCTGCGTGCCTCCGCACATAAGGGTCTGACAACGGTGACATCGGCTTTGACAACTCAACCTCAAGCGCGCTACCTCGCTCCCCAAATTGACGCGGTCGAGGCCACGATGCCGCTGCGCGTAACCGGGCAGGTCAGCGCGATCTCCGGGTTAACCATCGAAGCGGTGCAACTGCCGGTTCCCCTGGGGTCGCTGTGTCGCATTGACAGCTTCGGCGGTCGTGAATGCATCGCCGAGGTGATCGGATTCCAGTCGGATCGCACGCTGCTCATGCCGCTTTCGCCACCGATAGGGGTGGCGCGGGGTGATCGGATTCATAGCCTTTCAACCGCACCGCGCATCTGGTGTTCGGAGCATTTACTGGGGCGTGTACTCGATGGCTTTGGCCGGCCGATTGACAACCTGGGCCCGCTGCCCACCGGTGAGTCGCGGCGTATCGACGCTCCCAGCGTCGCGCCGATGGATCGCACCAATATTCGCGCACCTATCTCGACCAGCATTCGCAGCATCGATGGCTTGCACACCTGCGGCCTGGGACAGCGCATGGGCATTTTCTCAGGTCCAGGCGTGGGCAAGAGCACGCTGATGTCGCAGATTGCTCGTTTTACCAGTGCCGATGTCTCGGTCATTGCCCTGATCGGTGAGCGCGGCCGCGAGGTCCAGGAGTTCATCGAGAACAGTCTTGGGCCTGAAGGGCTGGCACGGTGTGTCGTGATCGTCAGCACATCGGATGAACCGCCACTGCTACGCGTGCGCGCAGCCAAGGTGGCCTGTACGGTAGCGGAGTATTTTCGTGATCGCGGCAACCATGTGCTGTTGCTGATGGATTCGCTTACGCGCATGTGCCAGGCCCAGCGGCAGATCGGCCTAGCAGCCAAGGAACCACCCGCCACCAAAGGCTTTCCGCCAAGCGTTTTTGCGCTTATCCCGGAAATCCTTGAGCGCGCGGGCAAGACGCAGGCGGGTTCGATTACCGGTTTCTATACCGTGCTGGTTGAAGGGGATGACTTCAACGAACCAATTCCCGATGCTGTCAAGGGGATTACCGATGGTCATCTCTGGCTGGACCGAAAGCTTGCCAATCGCGGTCACTTCCCAGCCATTGACGTGTTGCAGAGCATCAGCCGCGTGCGGGGAGATGTCATCGACAAGGAACACCAAGCCGCTGCTCGCAAGATTCTCGCCCTCACCGCTGTATACCAGGACATCGAGGACCTGGTGAATATCGGGGCATATGTGCCGGGCGTGAATCCGGAGTTTGACCTGGCTGTTCAGGCAAGGCCCAAGATTATCGAGTTCCTCCAGCAGCAGCCGACCGATCCGTGCACGCTTGAAAGCGCTCGCAAGAACGTGCTTGATCTGGCTGCATGGATCAACCAGATGGAAAATGTGCTTCGCGCGCAGTCGGGCAACCGGTCGTCGTCGGCGGGACGGCAGGCAGCAGTATTGTCTTCGTGATAAACCATGGCACGTTTCCAGTTCAATCTTGAAGGCGTCCTTCGCCATCGCAAGCACCTGGAACAGGAGCGTCAGCGCGCTGTCGGTGAACTGCTGGCTGAGATGGCTGCCATGCAGGCTGAACTCAAGGCGCTGAATGACATGGTTGCTCAAAGCACCGAGCAGCTTCGCACCTCGCACCTGACAGGACGGATCGATCTGGGATATCTCACTGCCCATCGCCGGTTTATCCTGGCGACGCAATCTAAGGCGGCAGCCTTGATGCAGAAAATGGCGCAGCTTCAACAGCGGATCGACGCTGCCCGGCGCGAACTGGCTGAAGCTGCCAAGCAGCGAAAAATCATCGAAAAGCTTCGCGAGAAGCAGTACGAGCGGTGGCGGGAAGAACAGCAGCGTAAGGAACTGGCTGCCTTGGACGAAATTGGCATGCAGTTGAGTTATGCCAATGTCGCAGACGATGAAGAGACAAGCCGATGAAGCAACTCTGGAACATCCTAGTGCTCACATTCGCACTGAACTTCCTGCTGATTGTCGGCGGAATCGGCTATCTCGTGTACGATCAGCGTCTCACCCAGGAAACGGTTACCCAGATCCGTGAGATTCTCTATCCACCGCCTCCGTCCCTGGAGCAGGAGCAGGACAGCACTTCCGAGACACCTGCCGAACCGACCCTTATTCTCGATGATCTGCTTGCGGAATACACGGGTTTTTCAGCCGCCCAAACCGTGGAACAGGTCCAGCACCGGTTCGATGCGCAACTCGCCCAGCTCGAACGCCGTCACCAGGAGCTGCGTGATCTGCAAGCCCAGATCGATCTCGCCCAGCGCCAGCTCGCGATCGACCGTGAGAACCTGGCAAAGCAGGAGCAGGCCCTCCGTCTTGAGCAGGAGGAGCAGCTGCGCCTCCAGAACGACAAGGGCTTTCAGGACAGCCTTGCGCTGTATCAGACCATGCCCGCAAAGCAGGTGAAAGAGGTCTTCAAGGGATTGGATGACTCCACCATCATCCGCTATCTACAAGCGATGCAGCCGCGAACGGCGGCCCGTATTGTCAAAGAATTCAAGACTCCCGACGAGATTAGCCGAATACAGCGCATACTGGAGCAGATGCGCCAGGCGGATTCCATGGAGGATCCGGCCGCCCAGGCCAACGTGTCCACGGAAGGACCCTGATGCCCGCGACTCTCGTCGAAAAACTTGCCCCTGCGCCTAAACCCGCGATCTCTCGCACCCGGCCATTTGCACCGGCTGTACCTGCTGTCGACGAGTTTTCCAACTTTAAGCAGGCCCTTGCCCAGGCTCAGCCGCGTTCAGAACGCCCCCAGGTTCCACCTTCAGAACACCAGGCATCTGCCGTCAGCGAGAAACCCGCCCGTTCCGATCAACAAACGCCAGATTCGAAGATTGCGCGGCCATTCTCCAGCGACAGTGATACGGCCATTGCAGCGAACAAACAGCCGGAGGAACTTGCGGTTAATGCGGTCGAAGCACCTGCCGATTTCCTCATTTCCAATCCCAACGGGACCACCGAGCCTGTCCTGGTTCTTCCGATCATTCACGATCAGCCGCTCGATGAGGCGGCAGCCGATGCGGACCTCGAGGATTACCCTGAGACCCCAGCCGAGGTCAGTGCCAATCTCGTTGACGCTGTTCCGCAATCTGTCGAAATTGCATCCGACTTTGCAACCACTGATTTTCAGCTATCAGCGGTGACGCCGGTGGAGGATCTCCCTGTAGAATCCCAAGTCAAATTGCCTGAGGAAACTGAAACAGCCAACGCGCTGCCTCGCCAAAGCGGTAATGCATCACCTGCCATTACCGTCGCAGCTGTCCAGGCTGACGCGGAAGGCCAGTCGCATCCCCCTGTCGATCAACAACCAGGTATTGCGACCGCTGCTCCCAAGCCCGTCGTACCGCAAGCCCCCCGACCTGCGGGAGAAGCGGCTACCCCGTCGTTTGTCGCGGCGGACGCCAATCCGGATGCCTCGGCCTACACGGATGCCGGCACCGATACCGATTCCGGGAATCAACCTGCTGCCCGCAATCCCAGTGACGTTACCACGTCACGTCCCGATGGGTTTACGCGCGACGATGCTGCCCGAACCGCGGACTTTGCGCAGAAGCTCAACGACCACCTCGAGCAGCTTCATCACGATAAAGGAGCTGAAACGTCTCAACCTGTAACGCGAACCGCTTCGCCCGCACCTGCTGACCGTCAGGTTCCCATGCCATCGCCTCAGCAGGCTTTTGTACAGCAGAATCACGAGCGCATTGTCTCCTCGGTTCGCACGCAACTCCTGCCCAACGGCGGATCGATGCAGATCCGGCTTCAGCCGGAGAATCTCGGTGCCATGCAGATCAGTGTCCGCATGGTCGATGGCGTCATGTCGGCGTCTTTCCAGACCTCCAATGATGAGGCGACCCGGCTGCTCAGTCACAGCCTCTCGCAGCTCAAGGCCAGCCTCGAAACCCAGGGTATCCAGGTTGATCGGATTCATGTCACCCAAGCGCCGCGGGAAACAACTTCCCAGGAAGGTGGCTCCCAGGATCAGCATCGAGACAATCCTGCCCGCCAGGAACAGCAACAGCACGCCCACGAAGAAAACCAGCGTCGTCTGATCCTGAATCGCATGTGGCGCCGCATGGCGACCGGTGAAGATCCCCTTGATCTGGTGGCTTGAAGTCTCATATTAGCGATGCCCAGCATAGCGGGGCACGGCCAGCCCATTGGCTGGTCTGTCATTCGCTTTCCCCTGCACATTTCGCATCGACCGATGTCGTAAAGTGGCCAGACACTTCGCCATTTGGGCGTGCCAAAAGCTGTAAAAGGGTTTCGTATTTCAGGAGATTGCCACGTTAGATGTGCTTTTTATTGACAATGGCAATTATCTGTGCAACAGTTGCACAGGGCTGTTGTATAACCCAATGGAAGGGCAAATGACGCTCACTTTTGTAGTTTCCAGGGAATCAAGCGAGGACTCCTAAATGACTAAAACCGTCTCCTCTCTGTTGGCAATGACGATCGGCCTGGGGGCCGGCGCAGTGACATTCGCCCAGGAAGCTGCACCTGCGGCTAAAGATGAAACGATGCTCCTCGAACTCGATGCCGACGGCAACGGCCTGTACGACGACACGGAGCGAAAAGCCCTCTTGGATGTGTTGAAGCAGGCTGTGCCCAGCATTGCCAATGAAACCTTTGATGCCGACGGCGATGGCAAGGTGACCATCCTCGAGCAGACGCAGGGTCGGCATCCGCTGTCGATGACGATCGGCAAGGAGTTCCTCGAAAGCGGCAAGCAAATTCCCTGGGCCATCGACATCTTCCCCGAGTGGATTGCTACCGCCTATCTGCAGGAGGATGTCCCGCCAGGAAAAGTGACGGAGATTACGCCGCGTGGCCTGTTCCAGCCGGTTGGCACGCCGGTCAAGGAGACAAAGTTGCCGCAGCGATCGGAAGGGCGGGGAGGCATTGAGTTTTCCGCCAATTCCGGCACACAGATGACTATGCCCGGCCACCGCGATGCCCGCTGGGATTACCGCTGGTGCATCATGACCTTCAGGGTGGATGCTCATACGGGCACCGATGCCGAAACGCTCCTGCTGGATATCAACAGTGGCAACGGCCCGGCTCGGTCGTCGCCCAAGGTGTGGTATCACATGGATACCGGTTTGCACGTGCAGATCGTGGGTCGCAACAAGGGGGGCATTGATCGGCGTGTGCTGGTAGCGGACAACGTCGTTGCTGATGGCAAAACCTGGAACGTGCTGGTGTTTGGCATGCGGTATGGCCAGGTGTTCGCTTCGGTGAACGGTGTTCCGGTAACTACTCAACAGCCCGAGCGGTTCTCAACAGAGCGCCCGGAGGGCGAGATTGTCTCGTACATCGGTGATCCGGGACAGGGTCACATGGCTTGGGCATACGATGCGATTGTCTTTGGTCTGACCGAGCCGTCTGAGGCAATGGTCCAGAAGATGACCGGCTGGGCTGCCCATCGGGTCGGATCGCCCGAGATCCTGCCCGATGATCATCCGTATCGGTACCAGCGCCCCGTGCTTGACGCCGAGGATTTTCCCGATCGGTATGTGCATGATGAGGAAAAGTGGAACCAGTGGGGCAGCAAAGCAACCAGCAAGTCGGTCACCCGCGTAAATGCCGGCGGTAAGCGCGTCGATCCTGCCACACTGGGGTTCGAGCGGGTCTTCTATGATGACTTCCGTGCTTCGCGTCTGTCTGACAGTTGCAGCGGCGCCGGAGACCTGTGGCAGGGATTTGGATTCAACACCGCGGTGGGCGTCGATGCTCCATTGATCCGCCCCGGCGAGAAGCCCAATGCTTATCCCTACGATCCCAAGAAGCAGTTGCAGACTCTGTCGCTGGTACAGCAGGGCAACAATCCCAAGCGCTGGCGGGGCAGCGCACTGTATACCGTGAACGACATGGGATATGGCTATACGTGGAAGGGGCCCAAGGTGTTCCGGATCCGCGTGAAGTTTCCCAACATCCCGCAGAACAAGCTGACGGGCGGCCTGTTCCCGGCGTTCTGGTCGTACGATGTCGACTTCCTCTTCTGGCGCACCGCCAACCGCATCGAGGTCGATTACTTCGAGTTCGACGGCCAGAATGGGTATTGGCTGAACGGTCTTTCGACCCACTACCACTACTCCCACCTGCGGCGAAACATCTTCGCCAAGAAACCCGAAGGCTATAAGCGCTACAAGGTCTACGGCGGTGAATTGACCGAGAACAAGAGCAAGATTCCGGGTGGACTGTTTATCTGGGACGGTCAGTTCCACACCTGGGAGTTCGTCATCGACGAGGACATGACGTACATCAATGTCACGATCACGGATAACAATGGCAAGGAGCGATGGGTGGAAGTCGCTCGAACCCCGACGTCACCCACTTATCT
>CAZSJB010000185.1:0-6473 GCA_964606625.1 uncultured Tepidisphaeraceae bacterium
CATTGGAAGGATCCTCTCTTTGCAGCGTGGGGAAATCCCAATAAGGAGTTGGCCCTCCTTTATCTGCTGCCATTCCTCCTGTTCGTCTGCACAGGCGGCGGACGGCTGTCCGTGGATGCCAAGATGCGGAAAAGTTGATTTGGTTTGAATGGACAGGCGGTGCGCTGCGGTAATGGTTTACCGCAGCGCTTCGAACTTGCGTCGCAACTCGGCGCTGGTTTCGGCAAGTTTCTCCGGTGTCAGGCCCGTGACGATGTTGCGGGATTCGCGCTTGGGGAACTGGAGAATGGGCTTGACCGCGGGAGGTTTGCCTTGATCTGCGGACTGGGAGTTGTCGGCTGCCGGCTGAGGCTTCTCCCCAGCCGTTTCAGATGCGGGGGCATCGCTGGCCTTGGTCTCCGCCGGCTGAGGCCAATTGGGCTCGTGGTCGTCCTCGTGGTCGAGGGCCGATTCAGGCAGTACAGCTTCGGGCTGGGATTCAAGCCCCGGCTCGGTTGGTGAGGGAGAATTGATCTCCGCTTCGGGCACTTCAACCTGGAGTTGCGGGAGCACCGCCGCCGGGGAGTCCAGAGGATGCGGTTGCGCCGCGGAGTGGGAAGCCTGGGGTACGACCAGCGGCTGCGGATCGTAGGCGGGTTGATGCTCGTCCGCCGTGTCGAAGTCGATTGCAAAGTTGTGCTTGCGTGAATGGCCATCGACGGCATTCACGACGACGCCAACAAGGTTGGCTCCGACAGCCACAAGGGCATCGCGGGCCAGTTGCGCGAGCCGACGCTCTGTTCGCTCAGCGTGTAGGACCAGCAGCGTGGCATCGCACCATGCACTGGCGATGCGGGCATCCGCGGCAGCCGTAATAGCTGGCGAATCCAGGAGGACATAGTCATACCGGCTGGCCAGATCGCCCAGCAGATCACTGAAGTCCTGGTTGTTGAGCAGATCGGCTGGATCAGCGGGGGTCGCGCCACACGGGAGTAGATCCAGATTCTCGATACCGGTGGGAACGATCGCCTGCTCCAGCGTTGCCCGCCCCGCAAGCACGCCCGCCAAACCGCCACTTGTCGACAGCGCGAAGATCTTGTGCTGGACCGGGAAGCGGCAATTGGCGTCGATGATCAGAACGCGCCGCCCAGCCTGCGCCATGCTGATCGCAAGGTTGGAGACGAGCGTGCTCTTACCATCCCCGGATGAGGGCGAAGTGACAAGGATCGTTCGTGCTGTATCCGGCAGTGCAAAGTAGGCATTGGTGCGCAGCGAACGATAGGCCCGGGCCGCCTCGCTGGCAGGATCGAGGTGAGACTTGAGACCGCGGATGTTGGGCGCCACACCCCCTGCCATCGCCGGGACAGTCCCCAGCATGGGCACACCCAAGGCTGCCTTGATCTCTTCGGCACTGCGCAAACGCTGGTCTCGCCAGTCCACCAGCAGCGCCAATCCCAAGCCGATAAACAGCCCCCCCGCCAGCGCCACCGTGAAGACCTGCTCCTTACGGGGGGCCGAAGGCTTGTCAGGCAGGGTCGCGTTTTCAAGGACGGTGACGTTGAGAGCACCGCTATTTTCGACCATGCTCATGGATCGCATGCGGTCAGCGATTTCTTCCTCCAGGCGCTCCAGCCGCTGGACATCGCGGCGAATCTGGTCGTACCGGGTACGGACCAGTTGATACTCGGCTGCCTGCTGCTGAAGGGTTTCGTAAGTCCGCTCCAGCTCCTCCTGTCGCCGCTGAGCAGCCAGCCAGCGATCTCGTGCAACGCCGACGAAGGCAACCGTCAGATGGTCGATCCGACCTTGGATGCTGCCGACAAGCGGATGGTTCATCCCGTACTGTCGCTTGGCTTCCTCCAGCCGTTGCTGAAGGCTGAACAGCTCATTGCGGAGCATCTCTTCGTTCGCAACGGTCAGGCGGGTATCGTCGGTGGTCAGCCCTCCCAAGCGTCGCTGGAGTTCAGCATCGCCGGCAACGGCTTGGGCTGCCTCTTCGTAAGTGGCCTTGGCATTGACGGCGTCCAGGTGAGCTTGCGTGAGCGCTTCGGAAATGCTGGCCAGCCGCTGGCGAATGGGGTTGCTATGTTCGTCGTCATCGAAGGAGAAATGGCTATTCTCTTTCTGGAAGGCAGCCAGTTCGCGGCTACGGACAGCCAGATCATCCACGATCTTCTGCCGCTCGCGCTCCAGGGCATCCAGCGCATCCTGCCGCTCCTTGGCGTGGAAGGTGCGGTAAGCATCGACCACGCTGGCGACAACCGTCTGCGCGTCAAAGCGATTGGGTGAGCTGTATGAAATAGTTATCAGATCGGCCTTGTGGCCCAACCGAACCTTCAACCCGTCTTTGAGGGCGCGGATGGGATTGGGATGGGTCTGGAACAGCTCCACCTGCTCCATGCTGGGATTTCCCAGGGCGACAAGCAGAACAGACGTGGAAGAGATGACCTCGGCTTCGGTGTTGAGGAAACTCTCGCTGCTGGTCACCGCCGCCACGCCGTTGTCGGTGATCCGAGGCATCAACTGCGGATAGCGGATCTTCGCCTCGCTGGTATAAACGGATGTCGCAAGGAGCAGATAGGCAACCCCGGCTGCCACAGCCAGCAGCATCGAGATGCCCAGAATGGCACGCCGCCGCCAGAGGACGTGGAACAACGCGTCCTGGGAAGGCGGATTCTGAGGGTTGGTCAACTCAGGCCGAGACAACATGTGCTGATGCGAATGAATAACGGTTTCTCCCCACCCGCCAAGTAATCTAAGCCCGGGTGACGGCAGCCGCAATATACGTCGCAATTGGATACAGTGCCTACAAAACCTCCACTTTCCGACAAAATAAACGCCCCCCCCGTTAGAATAGGCAAACTGCAAGCATATCCTATCTCAGCCGCTTCGGTTCCCCCCCTCTTGGCAGCTCGAGATGGTAAAGCAGGTAATTCAGCTCTCAGGAAACTCCCTGGGCATGGTCCTCGCCAATGGCCCGGGCAATTCGCTCGATAAAATCATGTAACCGCCGACGTTGACTGGGCTGAAGTTGGGCATTCCCATACCGGATCCGGTAGAACACATTGGTCAACCGGCAGATGCCGTCGTAAGCCTCGGTCGGCAAATAAGACAGCGACTCGGCAAACTCCCGCGGCGTCAGGTGTGCCGGCCGCGAAATATCGTGCCGCTCCAATAGCCGCATCAGATCATCATAGAACCCCAATTGTCGCACCAACCGGAGCTTGTCCGGTCCGGGCAAGGCCTCCAGTCCGATCCGCTTGGCACGGCGCCGCAGCCGCCATCGCTCCCAGGCAAACCACCCGATTGCGATCAGCATGGCAATCCCCATTGACCAAACCAACAGCCCCAGTAACCCCGACGAAACCCGCCAGAACAGCGTCTCATCCAGCCAGGCCTTCAGACGCCCCAGTACCGTATTGCCTGTGATCGCTGTATTCGTCAGCCGCTGGTCCACGCTGGTCAACAGATTCGCACGCGAATTGCTGTCGTACGCAACAACACTGTCAGCCCATTTAAGTTCCAGGTAATCAAAGAAATGGCGCAGCCGCTGCCACCAGGTCTTGTTTCCTTGAAAGCGCGGATCGTTCCCGGAGGTTGGGTCGAAAGTCCGCCAGATTCCTTCCGGCGTCAGCACTTCAACCCAAGCGTGAGCATGCGACTGGCGCACCATGAAGCGGTTGTCAAACTCGTTGAACTCATCGGTCTTGAAACCGATCACCACCCGTGCCTGCATACCCAGACTCTGGCACATCAGCGCCATCGCACCGGCGAAGTATTCGCAGTGCCCCCGCTGGAAGTCATACAGGAATCCTACCAGGGGGTCCTCACCGGTAATCCGACGCGTGTCGGTCAGATCAAGCGTATAAGCAAAGTTGTTCCGAAGGTACGACTCAATATTGGCTGCTATCGTGGCATCCAGTTCATGGGTACGGGCGTCGGCTGGACGCTGCGCCGCCAGACTGCCCGCTTCATTGGTGCCCGACACCTCTTCTCGACGCGCAAACTCCTCGATCCGTGGATCAATGACGGATCGTCGCAATTCCGGATCGATCGTGGGGCCGGCACCGATGAAATCACGAAGGCGCCGGCTGCGGAAACTGCGGCCACGCGGTTCAGCCGGAACCTCCTGTCCCGCCGTTGCTCCCGCCGGTTCAACCACGACGCCACTGGATATGACGGTGTACTCAAACGGCTGAGTTACCGGGTCCTGTGTCAGCAAAGACTGGCTGCGGGGCGCATATCGCAACGAGGTTTCGCGCTTCGTCGTGGCAAGCGTAGGCCCTCCCATCGCAAACAGGACGTTGCTGCCTGTGCCGCGAAGGATACTCCAGCGTTGATGGTAGCGATCCTGGCCTTGAGGAGGGCTGAGCGTGGCGGGTGAGTTCTCAGAAACACTGCTGTAGGTAGTTTCCGGTTCCGGTGAGCGGATCCACTGCCATGCCCGTCCCTGGGTGCTGTCACCGGTATACAAGTCCAGCGCCACCCCGCGCAACAGGAGCGTACCACCGCGAACAGGCTGGTTGTTCTGGGTGACCCACAGATAAGCGACCGGCTCGGTATTCTGAGTGATACGAGCCACCTGGTTATAGCTGACCTGGTCCCCAAATCCGGTCATGGCCTGGGCCTGAGGCACTTGAAGCGGTCCCAGCATTCCCGCGCCGGTTCCCCGGGGAAAAAACAAAAAGACCGCGATGGCAAACATGATCGCAACGAGGGACACAATCCCTGTCAGGCGACGCATCGACCGCGAAAGAAACCGCTGATCCTGCCGCAATGTGGGTGGATTGGATTTGCCTGGCATATCGCCAAACATGACCGCCTTGGCGTTGTCGGCTTCTACTTTCAGGTGAAATAGCAGACAGCAGTACAGGGAGGTAAACAGGTAGATGATCAGCAGAATGCCAAACAGCAGGCTGGCGGTGTTGATCGAGGCAGCCACCATCAGCAGGAGGCTGAGCACCAGTAACTGCGCATAATCCCGATTGGCGCGCTGCTCATACAGTTTGACGAGTTGGAGAATTACCAGGAAATTGCCGATCGCCACAATCGCCGTATGTCCGCTGCGCACGCTGATGAATGCCCAGACAAACGCGAGCACCGTCGCGACGTTGGCAACAAGGCGCGGCAGCGGTACGAAGCGGTTCGTTTTCAGCAGCCATCCGTTGAAGGCAATGGCCATCACTGCGATCAGCCAAAGCGCCGGCGCATTCACAGCCATGGCAAAACCCGTGATGCCCATCAGCACCACGATGTAAAGTGTCGGGATGAACTGGCGAATGTCGTACATCGTTTCTTTACCGCTCAGGCACTTGCCATTTCCGGTTCTCTGGCATCGGATACACTCGCATCACTCGACCCATTCTGACGCGGCTGCGCTTCGTCGGGTTCCTGTTCGTGTGGCATGCAATGCCGGAAATCAATGTGGGGATCAAAGTGGAACCATCGTTGTGCCTGATCAGATTTATCCGAAATGACCAGAGCCCCGGTGCGTACCCGTTCACTCAGGCCAAAATGGATATCCTGCGGGGTGAACAGTACCGGCGTCGTTCCCGTTTCCATGGCCTCGTATGCCGCATCCATCAGCGCGGGGATGGGATGGGTGGTATTCAGCGGAAGGCGCGCCAGCAAGGCCAGCAGTTCGCGTCGTTGCCGCTTACCGCGGTTGGGCGGAATTACCTGCCAGGTACCGTTCCAACAGAACAGCCCCACCATTAACCCCTGCTCCAAAGCCATAACCGCCAGCGAACCCGCACGCGCAATCGTACGCTCCACGGCTGCGTGTGAGCGTAGCTTGCGGTCGCTGAGATAAGTGTCTACCACCAGCATCAACCGCGGCGGTGAAACCTGCGTCATCTCCTTGGTAACCAGGACACCCGTCCGGGCACTGCGACGCCAGTAGATCCAGCGAGGGTTGTCTCCCGGTCGATATTCCTTGACGCCGTAGATCTCATCCGTTCCCCCACGGCGGGGCCGCATAGTCGCCCCGGTCTTCTCGGCTGCCCGGCACAGCATCAGCAGTTTCGGATCAACCCGTGCAATGGCGGGAAACACCAGGATCGTGTCGGGTTGTCGCTTTTCGATGGCGCGTTTGATGAATCCAAACGGAAAGCTGGTCGAAAGCTGATAGCGATTCAGGTGATACAGCCCTCTGCGCTTCAACGTGACATCTGCCGGAACAACCGCGGTCATCCCCCCTGCTGCGTGCAGCATGTAGCAGAAGACCTGCCGAGTGAATGCTTCATTGCCGTCCAACTCGCCAAGGCAGACCGACAGGCTTGGCCAGTAGCGTTTCTGATTGATGAAGCGATAGGTGATAGTGGCCTGTCGGCCGACCACTGGAGCCTCGGGAAGCTCCCGTTCCACATGAAGCCCCCGCAAAACCGCTCGGCTGATCGCACCGCTTACCACCAGCACACCGATCATCAGCCCGAAAACCCCGAACAGCAGGCTGACCTGCGAGTTAATCGCCGCCAGCCCCATGAACATCATCA
>CAZSJB010000186.1:0-3570 GCA_964606625.1 uncultured Tepidisphaeraceae bacterium
CTTCGATGAGATGACGCGCCTCCTGGGCGTTCATCGCCATCGGTTTTTCGATCATGACATGCTTGCCGGCCTTCAGCGCCGCCAGCGCATGCTGGTAATGCATCGAGGTAGGAGAGGCGACCAGGACCGCGTCAACCGTTGCATCCTCCCAAAGCCGGTTGAAGTCATCGGTGGCTTCGAGGCCATAATGCTCGGCCAGCTTGCGTCGGCCGGGAGTGGGATCAATCACGCGTGCGATTCGCACGTGATCGATCTGCCCCAGCCATTCGGCATGAGCGGCGCCAATTCGCCCGAATCCGACGATGCCGATGGATACTGTTGGTGGCTGCATACAGAACCGGACTATGCGTCCCGCAGGTGAATGCAACCGCGCACGTGCGGGACATCCGTGCCACGACCCTCACTCAGGCAACTTTGTCATTGGACGTGGGTGCCCCGCGCATTTCATAATCGATTTCGATTACCTTGTTGACGCGCCGCAGGTGACGGCCGGCTTCGAATCGGGTGTTGAGAAACACGTTGACGATCCGGCCAAGCTGATCCTCGCTGAGCAGATCGGTCGCCAGGCACAGCACATTGCAGTCATGGTGCTCGCGTGCCCGGCGAGCGGTGACTTCATCATGCGTCAATGCCGCCCGAACCCCGCAGACCTTGTTGGCTGTCACGGACATGCCGATACCCGATCCATCCAGGAGGATGCCTACATCTGCCTGCTCGGCGCCTACGCTGCGCGCCACCGGAATTGCAAAATCAGGATAATCGCACGCTGCGGGGGTATCACAGCCGTAGTCGATCACTTCATGCCCGTCTCGCTTCAGCAGAGACACCAGCCGCTGCTTGGCTTCGAATCCGCGGTGATCACATGCAATCGCAATCTTCATAACAGTACCATCCTTGTGATAACCGCAGCGAACGTCGCCGACGGTTAAATGAGTTCACGCTCGGTCAGGCGCTGCTCGATCATTTGCTCCATCTTTCCCGCCAGTGAACGGTATACATCGATATCCAATCCGATGGGATCTTCCACATCTCCCTCGGGGTTCAGCGGGACGACCTTGTCGGCAGCCGACGGGACCATCGCCAGGATTGCGCGCGTATGGGCGGCGCTCATGGGCAGGATCAGGTCGGCCTGGTGGATCAGTTCGACGCTCAACGGCCGCGAACGATGGCTGGACAGGTCGGCGCCCATCTCCGCGACGGTTTCAATCGCCTGCGGAGCAGCCCGCGCGCCGGGCATTGCCATCGCACCGGCTGAAAGGACCGTGAATCCCTTCGATTCCAGTTCCGCGGGTTTGACGTTCAGCCGTTCGGCCAGCAGCTTGCGCGTCAGCGCTTCAGCCATGGGAGAGCGGCAGGTATTCCCACTGCAGACGTACAGGATGGTGGTGCGCAATTGTCGTTCCAGAATGCGACGATCATAAACCCCCTCGCGGAGGATCTCATAATCGTCCCCATCGACGCGAACGATGGTTGAGGGTTTGGAAAACTGTGTCGGCCCGGCATCCAGGATCAGATCGACCTGGTCGCTGAGCGCATCGGCAAACTCCTCCGGCCGGGAGGCCGATCCGCTGAATGCGGCCACGGTCATGACGACTGGCCCCTCGACGCGGCTGAGAATCTCCCGGGTAACAGGATGATCGGGACAGCGGAGCATAATCGAGCCTTCGCTGTAAACAGCGGATTCCTCCAGCCCGAGTTGCTCGGTAACCGCAGCGCGGCGCTCGGCAGGAACATTAAACCGCAATGCCACCGGCCCCGGCCAGAGCTTACGCATCATCCGCTGGCCGAGTTCGCTGACCGATCCAAGGTATTGCGTTGCGTCTTGGGGACGGGCCAGGTGAATGGTCAGCGGTTTGTTTTCTTCGCCTGATCGCATCGCCGTCAGACGTTCTCGGGCTTCGGCGTGGTCCAGCCGGCCGGCGATTCCGTAGACCGTCTCCGTCGGCACGACAATCAGCTTGCCCTCGTTCAGCAGCGTTGCGGCCCGGTTGATGTCGGCCGAATAGTCTGCGCTTTCGAAAATGCGAATCAGCGAGGCAGTCATGAATGATGCCAGATTATCGACCCCTTCTCTGAAGCGGTCAAGCAAGGCCCAACCGCGCCTTATGCAACATTAGATCACACAAGATGTTGCGAGCAGACTCTTACGAGGGCGTCACCACCTGCAACCCCAGCATGTCGATAATTCGCACAGCCGTTTCCTCAACAGCCTGGTCGGTTACATCCAGGATGGGCCAGCCCTGTTCGCGAAACAGACGACGAGACCAGAGGATCTCCCGCTTCACGTGCTCAGGGTCATTGTAGTTGGTATTGCCCATGCGCCAGCTGATATTGCGGTTGGTGCGTATTTCGATGAGTTGCTCCGGGTTGATCGTCAACCCGACCACCCCTTTTTTCAGCGCCAGCAGTTGCGGCGGCGGCTGAACCCCCAGAGCCAACGAGACATTGGCAACACGAAATCCCTGCTGAGCCAGGTAAATGCTGGTGGGCGTCTTGCTGGTCCGGGAAACGCCCGCCAGAACGATATCGGCTTCATGGATCGTATCCAGGCCCAGGCCGTCATCGTGTTCGAGGGTGAACTCCAGAGCTTTGATGCGTTGATGATACCCGGTAGAGGTGCGATGCAGACGGCGGATATCCGGCTGGGCAGGAATCCCCGACGCAACTTCCAGAAACTCGACAAATCGACCGGTCAAATCGGTGTAAGGCACTCCGATCTCGCGGCAACGCTGCTCGATCACTTCCTTGAAGTGCTGATGCACGAAGGCATGGAACACGATCCCGCCCGTTGTGGCAATGTGGTCGAGCGTGCGCTCAAGCTTCTGCTCGGTCTGGATAAACCGATACAGATGCATTGTGAACGCATCGCGCGGGAACTGCGTAAGTATCGCGGCCAGCATGTGATGCGCCAAGTTGCCGGTGGAATCCGACAACACATGCAGCGCCACCGGTTCCGCCGGTGCCTTGGACGCAGTCCGCGAACGAGCTGATTTACTCACCTTGGCTGTTTTGCGACGAACTGTCCTGTTTTTTTTGCTCTTCCTGCTTCCGGCGTCCATCAAGTAACCCGCCAATTCCTTCCTGAATCCCGCGCTGCAGGCCTTCTTCAATTGCCTTGCCCGGATCGTCCCCCTGCCCGGTGCTTTTCAATACCTCCTGGAGGATCTGTCCGGCTTGGCCGTCCACATCTTCCAATGCCTTGGTCAGATGGCGGCGGGCTTCCTCCCCAACCGCCTGCATCACATCCTCCAGATTGCCCGCCAGCAGCATTCGCAGTTCCTTGGGCAGATCCTCGGATTCCGCCGCGGCTGCGGTCAAGGCAGCCACGATCTGCATGACCACCTCGCGAATGGCTGCGCCGTTTTCAGCTCCGTCATCGGTCCCGATATTGCGGAGATCGAGCTTAGGCAGCGTCAGGCTGTACTCATCGCGAAGTTGCAGACTACTCAGATCGATTGCCCCCGCCAGCGGTTCATCCTTCAGCCCCGCCAATCGCAGCACCACGGTGGCTTGGTCGATGGTCAGTTGATCGATGATCAGCCGCACAGGTTCGGCATCAGGGTCCTGTTC
>CAZSJB010000186.1:3580-5600 GCA_964606625.1 uncultured Tepidisphaeraceae bacterium
CACCTGGTAGTTAAAGCGCCCCCCGCCATACTCAATGACCAGCCGCGGAGATTCTATGGCGATTTCGCGGATGCGGATCGTATCCTGCCGCAGTTCATTGTACGAAACGGCGACATTCAAACCGCCCACGCTGAACATCGACGGCGCCTGGTAACCCTGGGGAGACCCGATGGCATATTCGCTCAGCCGCAAGCGTCCGCCAAAGATCGAGAAATCAGCATCAGCCAGTTGCGCGGGAAGCTGGAGCTGTTTTTCGGACTGCGAGATGATCGTCCGTCGAATAATGCCGTTCAGGCTGAGCAGGATGGTGATGATCACACCCACCAAGACCAGCCCGCACGCCAGCAGCACCCACCACATTTGCTTTTTCATAGAGGTGTCCTTTGGTCAAACCAAAAGCCATTGTCGTGTCCGGCAGGATATGCGGCAATCCCGACCTTGTCCGTTCTCACAATATCGTTTCCCAGCAATCAAATACCAAACCTAAAATCCCATCGGCCAGCCCCCACCGGAATCTCCACCTGGTATTGCGACAGGCCCACGCAAAAGCGGCCCGCCAAGGCGGATCCTATACGGAGTTGACACTGTGCATGATGATCGCGCAAGGGCAAGGAATCGCCCACAGCCACGTGATGCAATAGAGCAGTTAAAGTTCAAGGGGTAAAAGGCGTCCCCTTCTGATATGCTGGGACGTTCCATCACCTCTGCCAAAACCCCGAGGAAGGACTGTGAAGCCTTATGGGGCGTTGGCCAAGAATTTTACTGCGGAGATTTTGCTGGACGAACCAGCGCCCATCGGATACGTTCTATTCTAGGTAAGTCTGCAATCGAGACTCTCGGAGTCGACGCTTCGTATCGTCCCGCCCGGCTGTTTCTGCTTTGCTCCTCACCTTCCTGGGTCGGAATGTTCGACCCCTTTCCGCAACGAACCCCGAAAGTAAAAACCGGGTTCACATGGCCCAAAAGCGAATAGGAGCTTCACATGGGCAGCAAGTTATACGTTGGTAATCTGAGCTACAACACGACCAGCTCGGATCTGGAGCAGTTGCTCAGCCAGCACGGTTCGGTACAGAGCGCGGAAGTCATTGCGGATCGGGATACCGGCCGCAGCAAGGGCTTCGGTTTTGTCCAGATGGGCAGCGACGAAGAGGCGCAAGCCGCCATCGAAGCGCTGCATGGCCAGGAATATGACGGTCGGTCGCTGACCGTGAACGTCGCCCGCCCGCGAGAAGAGCGCTCCGGCGGTGGTCGCGGTGGCCGCAATGGCGGTGGCCGTGGCGGCTTCGGCGGCGGACGTGGTGGTTACGGCGGCGGTGGCCGCAGCCGTTACTAAACCGATCGACCGATTGGTTGCATAATGCAAAAGAGGCTGTGCTTCGGCACAGCCTCTTTTCTGTTTGATGGATGTGTTGTCCGGAACCAGAACGTCTCAACAAGCAGCCATTGATTGCCCCAAGCCAATTGGAGCCTATCCCCGCCGTCCGGCAAATTGGCTGAAGGTCTTCCGCATCTCCTGAAGCTTGGTAAATGCGGCCTTGGGCTGAAGGATGTCATCGAGTAAACCACCACCGGGCATGGTCTGCTTCACATCGGCAAGATTCGACCAGGCGACCGATTCAACGTATGGCTTACTGAGTGCCAGCCGATAAACCGCTTCCATCCATTCCGCCTGAAGCTCTGGATCCCATGGCCGATGCCATCGCCCCCCCGCTTCTGGATCCAGCTCCCCTCCGCTGATGTCCCCGGGATCTGTGGTATTACGGGAAGGCACGCACACCGCGGTCAGGAAAACCGGACGTCCGAGCGTACTGAACTTGTCCAGCAGGCAAGATAGCTGGAACAGATCCCGTGTCAGCTTGCCGGGTTGGGGCACCCCCATTTCGATTTCCAAGCCGAATGCGTCAAATCCGATGCCCGCCTGGGCAATCATCTCGGCATACAGCATGGGCGGCACGGTATAAGGGCGCGTCGCGTGATATTCGCCAAACGGGTGGGAAATAGTAACCAGCGTTTTCGCGTT
>CAZSJB010000186.1:5610-6417 GCA_964606625.1 uncultured Tepidisphaeraceae bacterium
ATCTGCTCAAAACTGAGGTGAAAAACGTTATTGGCAGCCAGGCCGGCTGCGACATTCCAGATCGCCACCGTGCGCTTGTAACGCTGAACCATCTTCTGGACGTAGGTGTAGGCCAGCTCACGGACGGTTTCGTAGTCTTCCTCGTAAAGGACCATCCAGTCAGGAACAGCCTGTTCATCCAGGCGGATCAGCGGCCCGGCGATGACGGGCATGCGGCGGCGGCTGAGACTTTCCATCCAGCTGTCAATGGCAAGGGTGTCATAACGTCCTTCAGCCGGCTGGACAGCGCGCCAAGGCGTGGGGATGAGGGCGTAGTCGAAATTGGCTGCCAGCAGTTCACGATAGCGTTCGTTCTGCACATTGGGATCGATCCGACAGCCAAAGATGTGCCGCACGAACTGGCCGGCTGTGCGACGTCGGTTGATCAGCAGGTCCGCATGAAAGATCGCCAGTTGTTCAGACAGCTCGATCGCCTTCGCCAACGCCTGATCCGCCAGGACAGCCGCCTCGGCAGGTTCTTCCAACTTGGCCAGCGCATCGGCAAATAGCGACTGGGCCTCGCGGAGCATCTGGAGATATTTCTCCGCCCGGGGGAAGTCGAACAGATTCCAGTCTTCCTGCTTCTGGATGATCTTCATCAGGCGGAAGCGAGCCAGTTCGACGTTGAGATTATACGGTTTGGCCCGATGGCGCAGTCGCGTGGTTTCCAGATGGAAACGACCGATTTCACCGGCATCCCACAGCAAAGCCACCCCGGTTGCCTCGTGGTCGTCGCGATGCACATGGAGCAGGCGATCAGTAAATGTA
>CAZSJB010000187.1:0-6409 GCA_964606625.1 uncultured Tepidisphaeraceae bacterium
TGCGGACGATGAGTGAACTGCTCAATCGCGGCCAGGCACCGGCGCTGATCATGCAGATCCTGGCACAGCAGGAACGCGCCCCGCGCCGCGCACCCAGCCGGGCGGGCATGCCCGCTCGAAAAGCCTCTGCCCCCGGTCGCAACGATCCCTGCCCCTGCGGCAGCGGCAAGAAGTTCAAGAAATGCTGTGGTGGGTAGCGGAACTGTTCACGCCGCAGTCTGCGGTTGGCCAGAGGCCGTGCTTCAGGTTTCTGCCATTTCCTTTTCGATGGCTTGGGTTCGGCGCTCGTGGAGCTGCGCTTCCTTTTCACGTTCCGCCATCATAGCGCGTTCGCTGTTGATATCGACACGCAGGCGGCTGTAGAGGCTCATGTAGATGTTGGAGACCCACACGATCGCAAACAGCGCCAGCACATAGCCGCGCCAGTCATCCAGCAGGAACTTGAAGTTCGTAAAGATCAGTGCCAGCAGTGCAATCCAGTGGCTGAGGCAGTATTCGCACGTAAAAACATAGAAGAACTTCCGCTGGAGCAGGTGGGGGCAATCCTGGCTTCGCCGTTTGCAGTATTCGCGCGGTTCCCGGAATATTTCCTCATGGGTGACCGTCCACGCGACCGTGGAAACCGGGATCGCCAAGGCGAACAGCCAGGCAATTTGCCATCCAAATTGGGTGCTGTCCGGGGGCATGGCTACCACATCCTCCCGTTCCTCTATACACTTCCAAGCCGACTATCGGAACGGACGAAGTAAAACCAACAGAGGAGACAGCCATGGCACAGATCGTGCGACACGATGATGAACGTTTGACATGGGAAGGGGCCATCAGTCTGGAGCGAACACCCCAAGGCACGCAGCCATGGCGGTTGCCGTATGAACGGCTGCAACTGTATCCCTTCGAGACCCTGCAAGGCAACGCCTCCAAGGCCGCCGGAGTGCGCATCGCTTTTGAGACCGATTCGCGATCGGTATCGGTCGTCTACCAGGTGGAGGGTGAGGAACCACGGCCGATCGACGTTGTCTGCGACCAGCAACTCGTCGCAACCTTGCCGCTGGCAGGCAACGAGCGCGTTACCGCGGCGGATCTGCCCGCAGGCAAGAAGCGGGTCGAACTGTGGCTGCCGCACAATGCTCGGTTTCGTCTCTCAGCCGTCGAGATCGACGACCAGGCAACCCTCGCCTCCAGCGTGTTGCCGCGCAAGCGTTGGATCACTTACGGCAGCTCGATCACTCATGCCGGTCGGGCGCTGTCACCTACGCGCACCTGGCCGGCTGTCGTGGCGCGGGCGACGAATCTCGACCTGACCTGCCTGGGATTCAGCGGACAGTGCGCCCTGGATCCGATGATTGGCCGCCTGATTCGCGATCTTCCAGCCGACTATGTCTCAATGTGCGTCGGGATCAACGTTATGGGCGGTGCGCTCACGCCACGCACCTTTCAGCCGGCGATCATCGGGCTGGTGCAGACGATTCGCGAAAAGCACCCCGAGATTCCGCTGGTTGTGCTGTCGCCCATCTACTCGCCGCCACGCGAAGAGACGGTGAACGCGGCCGGCTGGTCGCTACAGATCATGCGTGAGCATGTGCAGGAGGCCGTGTCGCGGATGCAGCAGTGCGGCGATCGTAATCTGCATTACGTCAACGGGCTGGAGGTCTTTGGCCCGGATCTGGCGCACCTGCTGCCGGATGAGCTACATCCGGATGATGAAGGACAGCAGCGGCTGGGGGCCAATTTCCTGGAAAAAGTCGCCAAGCCCCTGTTTGTTTAGGAATCGGGTAAACTGATCACCGGTCCGCTGAAACAGGCCCTGCGGTAGGGTCCGTTTTCAGCGGATCGGTGATTTCGTAGTAACTGTCGTGGCTGATATTGTTCTGACAACCCTGACCGCCAAGTACATCCATGCCGCCTTCGGGTTGCGCTACTTGATGGCCAATCTGGGTGAGCTTCAGCCACGGGCCCGGCTGATCGAGTTTGATATCAACCAGCGCATCACCGATGTGCTGGAAGCGATCCTGGCGCACGATCCGAAGATCGTCGGGATCGGCGTCTACATCTGGAATGCCAACCCGGCTGCCCAGCTCGTCGCTGCCCTCAAGCGCGTCCGCCCGGACATCACCATTATCATTGGTGGCCCGGAAGTCAGTTACGAAACCGACCAGCAGGCCATCTGCCGTGATGCCGATTACGTCATTACCGGCGAAGCCGACCTGGCGTTCGCCGACTTGTGCCGAAAACTCCTTTCCGGCATCCGCCCGCTGATGAAGGTCATCCCCGCGGACCTGCCCGCTTTCGAGAAGACCGGTCGCCCGGTCGCGCTGCCGTACCACCTGTATGACGATGATGATGTCGCCAACCGGATCATTTACGTCGAAGCCTCTCGCGGCTGCCCGTTCAAGTGCGAGTTCTGCCTGTCGTCACTGGATGTGCCGGTCCGCAACGTGCCGACAGATCTGTTCCTCGAGCAGATGCAGCACCTGCTGGATCGCGGGGTGCGGCATTTCAAGTTCGTCGACCGCACGTTCAACCTGAACCTGAAGATCAGCCGGGCGATCCTGCAATTTTTCCTGGATCGCTATACGCCGGGTCTGTTTCTGCATTTTGAGATGATCCCCGATCGCCTGCCGGAGGGCCTGCGCGAACTGATCGCGGCATTTCCGCCAGGGGCGCTGCAATTCGAGGTGGGCATCCAGACTTTCAACGAGGAGGTGGCGGCCCGTATCAGCCGCAAACAGAACAACGCCAGGGTCGAGGAGAACTTCCGCTTTCTGCGCGAGCAGACGGGCGTGCATATTCACGCCGATCTGATCGTCGGCCTGCCCGGAGAGGACCTGGCCAGCTTCGCCGCCGGGTTTGATCGTCTGGTTGCCTTGGGCCCCCAGGAAATCCAGGTCGGCATGCTCAAGCGCCTGCGCGGCACGCCCATCGCCCGCCACGACAAGGAGTGGGGGATGGTCTATACGCCATATCCGCCGTATGAGGTGTTGAAGACCAGCACGATGGATTTCGTAACGCTCCAGCGGATGCGGCGATTCTCGCGGTACTGGGATCTGGTTTCCAACAGCGGCAATTTCGTGCAGACGACCCGGCTGATCTGGGGAGAGGAATCACCGTTCGAGTGGTTCATGCACTTCAGCGAATGGCTGTACCAGCAGACCGGTCGACGTACCCACGGCATTGCCCTGCATCGGCTGGCCGGGTACCTGTTTGAATATCTCACCACCGAGCGGGCGCTCGATGCACACGAGGTAGCCGCCATCATGGCAGCCGACTACACGCAAGCCGGCCGCCGTGACCTGCCTGATTTCCTGCGTCCGCTGTTGAAAACCGTGGAAACGCCCGTGGTGGCTGATTCGGCACCGGTGCTTCCGCGACAGCGCCGCCACTTGGGTGAGGGAGTGGGGCGATGAGAGGGGGATGGGGTGACAAGGTGAGTGGGGGAAGTGAAGATAGAACGCCAGGAAAATTGACCTGCTGATCACCGATAACTCGCAACTCACATGACCAGCCATCCACTATTTCTTCTTCCCTTCGGTATCTTCGTCGGATTCTTCAGCGGCTTGATGGGCCTGGGCGGCGGAGCGGTGATTATTCCGATCCTCGTGCTGGTCTTTGGGTTCGAGCAGGCCAAGGCGCATGGGACCAGCCTGGCGAT
The DNA here is from genome assembly GCA_964606625.1 of uncultured Tepidisphaeraceae bacterium. GTDB lineage: Bacteria > Planctomycetota > Phycisphaerae > Tepidisphaerales > Tepidisphaeraceae > CALEKX01. The sequence continues at coordinate 3,650 of CAZSJB010000187.1, forward strand.
GATTCTTTCGCCGACGCAGATTCCGGCGATGCTCAAGTATCACAGCAAGCAGTTCATTGACTGGTGGCTGGTACTGTGGGTGATTCCGGGCATGCTGGCCGGGTCGTGGTTCGGAGCCAAGCTGGCAACCAGCATTCCGCAGGAGGCGCTTCGGCTGATCTTCGGATTCATCCTGATCTACATCGCCAGCTACACGGTTTTCAGCACGTTCGGCCGCGAGCACCTGGGCCGCACGCTCGTGTTATCGGCCGTTGTGGCGGCCCTGGCGGTGGGCCTCTTCCTAGGCGTGCGAGCATGGGATCACGCCAACAACGCTGTGCAGGCGACATCCGAGCCGTCACAATCGTCACAATCGGCATAGACGGACCGCTGTCTGAATCGTCTGACTGTCGAATGGGGCAGAATCTGCCGTTTAACACGACCGGGGTGACTTTCTGGCCGATACGTACTACGAGGCCAGAACATGAAATACGCATTAACCATGTTTGCCGTGCTTAGCTACCTGTGTGGCTCAAGCATGGGACAGGTGCTGGCTGATCAGCCGTTGGGGTGGGATCAGCGCGTGGCGGCTCTGGCTGCGGCGCTGGTCCAGGAAGACCCCGCACCAGCAGCGGTAATGCTTCATGACGTGGAGCTTCGGCGGTTTGATCCGCATGCACCTGCCCGACTTTCAGCACTGCTGGACCGTACCAGCGGGAGCGCGGTCATTTTCATGCGCGTTTATACCGGTGTGCCCACCCACTTGGCCGCCGATATGGCAGAAGACATCAATGCTGCCGATCTTCCCGACCCGCTGCGGCGCCAGTTCACGCCCAATGGTGCAGCCGCCATGCGCGATGCCAATACCGTCGCAGCCGACTGGATCCGCGATACGCTCAACCCGGCTGACGATCAGCCCATTGCGGTTCTGGTCATCTGGCGCGGCCAGAACACGCTGCCCAGCCTTTCACCTGCGCACTACGCCCAGCAGATCACCTTCGTCCTGTTGCAGGGGGATAAGGAAGCAGCCAGTTCTACCACTATCCGCCGGGTCTTCTTCGGCAATCCACTCGGCGACGAAACCCACTGAGTTGCGCCCCGCGATCAGGGTGTCAATCAGCCATTCCGCTGATTGTATTGCCGCGAATCACTTCGCCCCGGCCGCCTTTGCGGCGGACTGTGCCCAGCGAAAGCTCGCGGACGTGGTGCAGCGATGTGGCAGCCAGTTCCATGTCTGCTGCATGCGCTTCGCACATGACCTGCACAGGCCCGAGATTCAAACCCTCAACGTGGGCGATCGTCAGGGCAGCGCGCTCCCGCGCAAACTCCGTGTCCCGCTGATCGCCGGCGGTACGGCTACCACCGATGCGCTTTCGTCGTTGGGCGAAGTCGATGGTCTCGTGGATGCGGAAGGAGATGTTGGACAGGGTAAGGTTTTCGATGGGGCTTTCGGGGGCGCCCTGGATCAGTGCGGGGAAGCGGCTGCGAATTTGTAGGTCGCGAAAGGCAATGTCACGGATTCTGCCAAGGCGGCTGTCGTCGTGGCGTTTCTCGATGTCGACGATCAGTGGGGTGGCCTGATCCAGGAGCGCTTCATCGGTGCGGTCGTCAATGGAGATTCCGGTGAATGAAATGCGCTCCATGGTGGCGCCGTCCTTGAGCAGCATCGCGATGCCCGTGCTGGAGCGGCGGATCACGCAATTGCTGATATGGATGTCGCGGAAGTCGTCGCACGACTCCGTGCCGAGCTTGATGGCTGAGGCGCCCGATTCGAGGGTGCAGTTGGTCACGACGATATTTTCCGAGGCCCGGCGTGTGCCGGCTGTGCTCTTGATGACGATGCAGTCGTCGCCGGTGACGATGTGACAGTTGGCGATGCGGACATTCGTGCAGCCGTCGGGGTCGATGCCGTCGGTATTGATCCGGTTCTTGTTGGCCAGGATGCGAATGCCATCGACCAGCACATCATCACATCCCGCCAGGTGAAGGGTCCATAGATCACTGTTCAGCAGGCTGATATCGCGCACGGTTACCTGCTGGCAGCGTTCAAACAGGACCAGCCGCAACGTGAACGCACCCCGGACACGTTCGCCGCGACGGATGTCGGCTGTACCCTGGCCATCCAGTGCCCCCGTGCCGGTCAGGGCGATCTGTCGAGCGTCTTCAGCGAGCAGCAATACGCCGGAGGGACCATCGCCAGGGCCGGACAAAAGCTGATCGGCGTAGTCTTCCGGGCGGGTGCTGGCGAAGAGGGTGGCACCGGCATCAAGGTGCAGCGTGACATGGGACCGCAAGCGGATGGTGCTGCAAAGATACCGGCCCGACGGCACCCACACCGTTCCACCGCCAGCTTCATGCACTTTGTCGATTGCCCGCTGGATAGCAGGAGCATCATTGGTCACAAAGTCGCCTCGCGCACCGGTATCTCGAACGTTCAGCATGCCTGGAATCTAGCCCGTTTTCTGGCGGGATGCCAGCATGCGCTCCAAGGGCGAATCGCCACGTAATGAGAAAACCCACCAACCTTATGCCGGTTGCTGTGTCTGATGGAAGACAGCTCTGCACGTCTGGGGGATGGAAACGCGATGCTTCATGTTTACCTGTTCAATGGCTTGGCGGTGATGTCGTGCAAGAACACCTTGTACGCTGGCGAACGAAGGTGGGGATGTGGTTGCGCGATCCTCCGAGAAAACCTATTTTGCAAACCCACTTCGAACCCACTGCGAACCGATCGATCTCGCGATGAGGCGTTATCAGCAGCGATTCCACTCAGCCAAACCC
>CAZSJB010000188.1:0-6358 GCA_964606625.1 uncultured Tepidisphaeraceae bacterium
TGTGAAAACGCCTGGGCTTGGGGGTACTCTCCGGCCAGCCAGTCCGTATGCACAACGGGCGATTCCCGGGCTCGCAACCATTCCGCCAAAGCCGCCACCTGCTCGGCAGTGGGCGTGCGTCCAATCAGGCGAAGTTCCCCGTCCATGCAGACTGCTGCCCCCTCGGCGTTCACCAGCCGCAGCAGATCATCCTCGCATTCGGTGATCGCATCCATGAGGTGATCGCGGCTGGCTACATGCTCGATCAACCGCGCCTGAACCGCCCGCACCTGTGCAGCGAACTGCGCTTCCTGGCGCGTTTCCATCACCGCCAGCAACTGGCTTACCAGTTGCGCCAGAACGGCACACGCCACCCGCGTGACCTGGGGCATATACCGTGGCGTGCGATGATGGCAGGCAATCAACCCCCACAACCGGCTGTCGCGAATGATCGAGATCGATGTCGACGCCGCCACGTGCATGTTCTTCAGGTATTCAATATGAATTGGCGAAACACTTCGCAGCACGGCATAGCTGAGATCCAGCGCCTGGCCGCGCTGGGTGAGGTCTATCACCGGCAGTGGCGTGTAATTCACGTCCGCGATCAATCGGATTGGATTAAGGCGATACAGTTCACGTGCTTGCGAGGGAATGTCGGATGCCGGGAATCGCAACCCCAGGTAGGCATCCATATCCGGCGGCGCTACTTCTGCGATGACCGTACCATTCCATTCTTCATCAAACTGGTAGATCATCACCTTTTCATATCCGCTCAACCGACTGACGGCGGCTGCGGCAGCATTGAAAAGCTGATCGACACCCTGCATCTGCTCCAGCCGGGCAGTCTCGATGGATAACCTTTCGTGAATCCTGTCGACTTCCGCGGCATCGGGTGCAGGCTCAAACTCCAGGATCAACCGGCCATCATGCCGGTGTGCCAGGACATCCCACTGCTCACCCGTCGGCCCTGCAACGCGCGCGATCCCACAGGGTCGGTTAGACAATTCGCACTGCCGCAGGCCCGCTTCGATCGGCTCAAAAAGATCCCCCAAAAACGCTTGCAACGGCTGATGCGACGGTTCTGCACCCGAGGCAGACAGTCGCGACGCTCCGGCACTGGCATGGGTGATCACGCAATCCGGTTCGCGCAGTGCCAGCAGTAAACCGTGTGGCTGAATGCTGCCGGGAATATGGATTGGCTCGCGCGCGCAATGCTCAAGGGCATTGTCCAAAATTGCGGCAACATCATCCTGCGCGGTTCGTGACCGCGTATCCGTGGAATTGGGCATGTGGCAATTGCTCCAGAACCCGATTAAGGCGCGTGAAAAGAATCTCCCGTTGAACGAAACACAACGGGACAATCCTACCGGATCGATGCGAATCTCGAGACGATAGAAATTGGTTTCATTTAGCCTTGAGTGGAAAAACAGATCGCCTGCTGCCGCACGAGATCGGCCACCAGGCGCACGCCCAGATGCCGAACGTCATACACGCCAATCACATCGGCTGCCGGGTGTGATTCCTCCTCCAGGCTGCTGGTGTCCTTTTGCAAGGCGTCGAACCAGCCGGGGTTCCAGCGGCCCATTCCACGGTCCGGGGCAATGGCGATGTAAAAAATCCCTGTTTCCACCAGGTCGTGAAAGAAGTGTGAGCCGTAGCTGAGTTCGGGATCCATGCGCGACCCGGCGTCGGAGACTTCCACGAGCACGCGCATGCGATTCAGTTCGCTGAAACGCAGGGGCACTCCCAGCGATGGGGTGCTCGTCCCCCATCGTCCCGGGCCAATGAGCATGGTGTGGCTGCCGGCGGCCTGCGCTATCTTGCGGTTCAGGCGGCCGATGATGCGGGCCACCTCATGCTTCTGTTGAAGGGCAAGTGCCGCATATCCGGCTGGATCGATCACGATGATCTGTTCGATCGTCAGATCGACATTGCCCCCCATGAATGATCCGCCGCAACGGAGCAGTTCATGTGCCTCATCCACATGCTCCGGCCACTGGACCTGCCGGGTTTCACCCGCAGCGCCCAGGGGACGACACTGCACAAGGTTGATCAGTGGCCTGTCGTCCTCTCGGAATGTCAGCGTAAACTCGACATCGACCGGATGCGCATAGACGCGTTCCAACGTCTGCAATAGCCGCTGGAATCGTTGTGCGAAATCGGTGTGGGTCAGCAACGGCCGGAAAGTAATGCTCCGATCGCGCGAAGATTCCGCTGCCCACCGCATCGGCAGATCAATGCCTTCGGCAATCAGCTGCTCCAGCGGCAAGGACTCCATCTGTCCGGATTCGATGTTCAGCACATCCACTTCCCGCTGGGAGTACCGGCGAATGTCGTCACCGCCATGATGCGGCTGGCGAGTGGGATGATCCAGTGCCACCAGCAGCGCGTAGTCGTCATCCAGGCGATCAACCGCGCGCGTCCCCAGTCCCAGCACCAGTCGCAGCATTCCCGCTCGCTGGTCCATGTCGGCATGCCAGACATACAGATTCTGTGAAACACCTACGCCACCGGCATCGGGGAAGTAATACTTCCCGCGATAGCGTCCGCTGACCCGCTGGACGAGAACAGCCATCGGCTCTTCTCGCTCGCGCAAGCCGCGATGAATCCGGTAAACCAGCGCATCCGTGCTCATCGCACTGGCAAACACCTGCCGCACCGCATCCAGAAAATGGGTCAGCCGCGTTTCCGGTGTCCCCTGGTTGACCAGGAACACGCTGTCATACTTCCCGGCGAAGGCTCCGCCGAAGCTGTCTTCCAGCAGGCTGCTGGAACGTACGAGAATCGGATACTGACCGAAATACTCGAGCATCTGCTGGAAATCCTGCAGGATCGGCTCGGGAAACGTGCCCTGCCGAATCTTTTCGCGCAGGCGCTCAGCCACGGCGAAATATCCCTCGGAGGTTTTCTGGTCCATCAGCAGATTCCACCATCCGTTGTGAACCAGGAACCAGTAGAACACATCCGACCCGATGTACATCGAATCGTGGGGTTCAAGTTGTTCAGCCCAATCGCCTTCAGGGTCAGCCAGCAGAATATTGCGTGCCAGCAACATGCCGACGGCTTTGCCGCCGATGTACCCGGTTCCGATCATGCGATCATGAATCTCAATCAGGTCTTCCAGCGTGAAATACTTGCGCGCCAGGGCCAGCAGGCGCTCATCGCGACTGATCATGATCTGACAAAGCTGATCGATGATCGGCTGATGGGTTGAAGGCGGCCCCTTCAGGGCTTCACGGGCTTCAAGGAAAAGCCGATTCCAATAATCCAGCCGGCCCTGAGATCCCAGCAATCCCGATCGTCGCATGTCGCTCCGCAGCCGGGTCGCGGTAACACTGTCTGCCACTGGAACCAGCACGTCGTCCCCCATCACATGCGGCAGGAACATGGTCGGTGATGAGCGCTGATCCACCTTCAGCGGATGCACATGCAGGTGCCCTCTCGCATGGTAAGCCGACAGCAGCACCTGCGTCGTCTGGCGGATCTGGCTGATTGTCTCATGCGAGTGTCGCCCATGCAGCAGGCCGAAATAGGCCACAGTATCCAGCCGGTACAGGTACGGACAGGTGACGTGAAAAAAGTTGCCGATCATCCGATCGGTCGCCCACGCCGACAGCAGATCTGAAAGGCAGTCAAAAACGTAGAACGCCCCTGTCCCTTCACGGCTGATGATCCGATGCACCGCCGTAGTAAATGCCTCAAACCCCAGGCGGGCATCCAGATGCTCGACAACCACGCCCTCCCTTTCCTCGATCAAGGGAGGATGATCGGCAAACCGCAGGTAATACAGGCGCTTGCCAGCCTGCAGCGACGCGGCAACAAACGATTGAACGAACCGGCGATAATCCTCCACCGCATCGACGGTCCAGACGACGTTGTCGCCGATGCGAAGGTGATCGATCGCCTCATCGAGGCTGGACCATCCTGTACTGACGTTTTCTGGTATCACGACTGAAATTGTATGGGATTTGAGACCCGCAGCTAAGGACACACAACCATTTAATATGCTCGTTTCAGCCCTGGATCAGATGGACTGGCTGGGTTCTGCCTTGCCGGGATTGGCTTGGCGTGGCAGGCAGATCGTAAACGTCGTTCCTTCGGCCTCCGACGAGGTGACATCAATCGTCCCGTCATGCACGAGGACCACCTGCCGGGCGATATACAGCCCCAGGCCAAATCCACGATGTCCCTCCCCCGTGCTGGTTCCATTGGCAGGACCACGCACCAGCGGGCTGAAAAGAGTCCCAATTACCTCCGGAGGAATGGCTGCACCGCCATTCTGGACGGTAATGACGACTTGGCCATCCTGAGGTTCCACTCGCAGGTGAATGGGCTGGGTGGATTCACCGTACTGCAGTGCATTGCCCAGCAGATTGGATATCGCCTGCCGTAGCCGAGACGCATCCCATACGCCCTGTAAGTCACCCGAAAAATGGTATTGCAGTTCATGCTGGGGATGGGTGCTGCGGTATTCTGCCACCACTTCCTGGCACAACCGGCCCAGGTCCATGGGCGCGGGATTGATCTGCATACCGCTGCCCAGTCGCGTGGTGGTGTAATCCAGCAGATCATTGATCATCCGTGAAATCACCCCGGCACTTCGGTTGATCTGCGCCGCAGCGGACCGGATTGCGGCATGGTCCGCACCCATCAATTCGATGGTTTTGCCTGCCACGACCATGGCATTCAGGGGATTGCGCAGGTCATGACCGAGAATGGCTAGGAACATCTCCCGCGCACGGTCGATGCGTTCGGTATAACCCTGCACCGCCCGGGTCAGCGACTGATCGATCGACTCGTTGAAGCGGATGAGGTCTTCCAGGTCATTCACGTCGGGATCGGGCTGGCTTTGCCGCCACAGGCGAATGACGCTCGCCCGTAGCGTTCGGTATTCGGCTACCACCTCCACCAAATCAAACCCCGACAGGACCCGCGTTGCGGCGTGCTCATCCGAAGCCTGGTCAAGCCGCCGGCTGGCTCTGTGATCCTCCCCGTCCCCTTCGGACTTGGCCTGCTGCTGTCGGGGCGTCTGCTCCGTCTGCATATCCCGGACGGTGGCCCGAAGAATGCTCTCAGCATGGTCGCGCAGCGCGAGTTGATCCATGTTCCCGCCGGGAAGCAGCGTGCGCGCAAACCGCTCCCACTCTGCAAGGATCGGTTCGATATTAGCCAAGATGAAATCCGGGAGGCGCATACCCGTGTGTGCTCAAGTGATCATGGGATCCGTACCCGCTTCCTGCCTGGGACGTGTCTGTGCATCCTATCATAGCCCATCGCCAGAGGATATTGTCTATCCGCTTTTCTTCTATAGAAATAACTCCAATTTCAGTGGGTCGGGGCCTTGATGTGCCGTCGAACAATCGCAACCACACTCCCTTGGTGATATCCTGCAAAGACAATGGAACAGCCGAACATCATTCTCATCACGACCGACCAGCAGCGTGGAGACTGTCTTTCGATCAACGGTCATCCCGAACTGCGAACCCCCTTCCTCGACAGCATGGCAGCCCGCGGTGTCAATTTCACACGGGCATACTCCACCTGTCCCCTGTGCATGCCCGCGCGTCGCACAATCCTTTCGGGGCAGAATCCCGGCACGCATGGCCTGAACCACAACAAGGAAGCTACGCCGTTCAGACCCCCGGCGACGCTTCCTGGCCTGCTGCGAGATGCCGGCTATCAGACCCAGCTCATCGGCAAGCTTCACGTTGCCGAGCCGGGTGTCCGCCACGGATTCGATAACATCATCCAAAGCGAAACCCCCAACGACCGCCGCCACACCGCCCACCAGCGCCGCAACGACTACGCCGACTGGTTTGAATCACGCACGGATGCCCCCCATACGCTGTTTTACGGGATCATGTCCAATGACCGCACAGCACGGCCCTGGACGCTGCCGGAACATCTGCACCACACAAACTGGGTGACTGCCATGGCAGCTGATTTCCTCGGAAAATACCGGGATCCAAGCTGCCCGTTCTTCCTGCATCTGAGTTACTGGGCACCCCATCAGCCGGCCATCCCACCACAGGTCTACTGGGATCGCTACAAGGACACCAACTGGACGCCAGCCATCGGCGAATGGGTCGGTGATCATCCCTATCGCCCGGGACTTCGGCTGGACGCCCAGCGAGGGCCGTTCCAACTGCGGGACATGCGCGAGCACGCAGCCGGTTACTACGGACTCATCAATCACATTGATGATCAGCTCAATTACCTGTTTGATCGCTGGTCCTGTTCTCCGCTGCGTCCTGATGGCCGTCCCACCTGGATCATCTTCACCAGTGATCACGGTGAACAACTGGGAGACCATCACCTGTTCCGCAAAACATTGCCGTACGAGGGATCGTCACACATCCCGATGTTTATTGCGCCGCTG
>CAZSJB010000189.1:0-6295 GCA_964606625.1 uncultured Tepidisphaeraceae bacterium
CTTCGTCGACAACATCTTCCGCTTCACGCAGGCTGGTTCGGAAGTGTCGGCTCTGCTGGGTCGCATGCCGTCGGCCGTGGGTTATCAGCCGACGCTCGCCACCGAAATGGGTGAGCTTCAGGAACGCATCACCTCGACCAAGAACGGTGCCATCACGTCCGTGCAGGCTGTGTACGTCCCGGCAGACGACCCGACCGACCCGGCGCCGGCCAACGCGTTCGCTCACCTGGATGCGTTCATCTACCTCGAACGCTCAATCGCCTCGAAGGGGATTTACCCGGCTGTGGACCCGCTGGCTTCGTCCAGCCGGGCGCTCGATCCCAGCATCGTCGGTGAAGAGCACTACCGCATTGCCCGCGGCGTGCAGACCATGTTGCAGCGCTACCGCGATCTCCAGGACATCATCGCCATTCTCGGTGTCGATGAACTGAGCGAAGAGGACAAGCTGATCGTCAGCCGCGCTCGCAAGATCGAGATCTTCTTCAGCCAGCCGTTCTATGTGGCTGAGCAGTTCACCGGTTTCCCCGGTGTCTACACGCCGATCTCCGAAACGCTGGCCAGCTTCGATGCCATTCTCAAGGGCGAAGCCGACGACCTGCCCGAGCAGGCGTTCCGCTACGTCGGTGGCATCGACGCCGTCCGCGAAAAGGCCAAGAACATGTAAATCAACTCCACCCTTCGGTGGATTGCCTCAAATAACCCGATCCCGGCGCTCTGGCGCCGGGATTTTTTGTGCTTTCGCTTGGGTACTGCGCTGGCAATCAACAACCCGGAGAATGTTGATTGCTTTGAATCATCCGGCCTTTGACTGGCTGGCCCCAGCCCGCGCGGCAAGCCATTTTTCTTCGGCTTCGGGGAGGCGAATGTAGAGGGGGGTGAGGGTGTCGGGATTGGCGAACTGGCCTTGGGCAGCCATTTTCATGCCGATTTGGGCAACGGCTGTGGCGCGGGCGCGCCAGGATTCCGGCGGAGTGACAATGATGCCGGGGTCGTCCTGGGGAATGAACTTTTCATGGTAGGGGATGCCCTCACCCAGCAAGTGGATCGGCCGCGGCGCGCGATCCAGCATCGCGGAAAGCGAATCCAGATGAGCCGCTTCACGCTCCACCCATCCGCCAGCGGATTGGCGCTCAAAACGCGCGGTGAAGATCTGATCCCGCTTGGCATCCAGGGCGATGATTACGTGCCTTGCCTCTGGCGGGGCGTTGTGGATCAATACCTCGACGCTGGGAACCGCCACGAGCTTCACGCCGGTCGCCAGCGCCATCGTTTTGGCAAGCGTGATCGCAATGCGCAAGCCGGTAAACGACCCCGGCCCGATGGAGACATACAGATGCTCGACATCGCGCGGCGACCAGCCGCGATCGCGGCAGAGACGGTCGATGATCGGCAGAATAGTGGCAGCATGCTGCAATCCGTGAGGGAATTGCTGCTCGATGAGGATCGTGTCCTTGTCAACGGCTGCGATCGATCCGATCCGGCCGGAAGTTTCGATGGCAATTCCGCGCGGCATGCGATGCAGTATAAGCCGCCACACCTGAGGCGGAAGTCGTTGTGGAGAGAAATAGGAGAAAGCTGCGCCCGCAGAGGCGGTTGGGCCGCTTGCGGGGGATGAGGATGGGTGATCGGATCACGGCTGGATCAGCCAGCCGATGTCATCATTCGAGCCTGCATCCCGCTCGGCACGCGGCAAATCCTTGCCCGCCAGCACAACCACACTCGCCAACGCCACACTCAACAGTGCTGCCAGGATCAGGCTTTTCATCCGTGTTACCTCCGAACAAATCCTGTTGATCTGTTCGGCATCCTACAGCCGTTTCTTCAATCCTGTCTGCGCGCAAAGTTAGCCCATAATTATTTGGCCAAGGGCCATAAAAAGAACCGGCCTGTAAGCCGGTTCGGGGGTCGCAACACAGATGAGGGTCAGCCTCAGTTATTTCTTGTAGTACTCGGCGTTTCGTTCGATAAACGATGCCCACTCAGCCGGAAGGTCTTCTTCCGGGAAGATGGCCTGCACTGGACATTCATCCACACATAACCCACAGTCAATACAGACGTCGGGGTCGATGAACAGCATTTCGACCTGGTCGAAATCGGCTTCGTCTTTGGTGGGATGAATGCAGTCCACCGGGCAAACCGCCACACAGGCGGTGTCTTTAGTCCCGATGCAGGGTTCGGCAATAATATGTGCCATGGAAATACGGCTCCTTCGTGTATCTGGATCAACTGACCCTCAAGGTCCATTATAGGGAGCAGGGGCCAGCGGGCAACGGCTGGCGGCATCCCCATGCATCATCGGAAAATCTCCTCTCCCACCGGTAACCCCTGCGACAATCCGTGCAGAAACCAAGCCTCTCGGATGGCTCCTAAGGGCGATAATCCAGGCACACGGAGGACGCTGTTGCACCGCCGGGCGAACCGCGTTCTGCGGTAAATCCCGGCAGGCACGGGCTCTGAGCTGGATATCGGCAATATTCCGTCGCGACTCGCGAGGCTCGGGTTATCCCGATGCACCGACCACAGAAGGTCAGTGGCGTGGCACCAGATCTCCGCGGGAAGCACAGGGCCTTCGGCAAGCTTCCGCCGCTGATACCCAGCCTCTCCTGCGACAATTCACCGCACCGCCGCTTTGTTCATCGCCGCGGCTGGGAGATGGGCTCATTTCCCCGGGGCTGTTGCTGTTGGCGCTCCCGGTCGCGATTGCGGCTTTGGTTGAGCAGGTCGAACAGGCCTTCCAAGCCGCGGTCGCCGCCGCCCAGCAGCGTTTGCTGGACGGCGCCCCACAGATCAATCTGGGCGTTGTGCAGGGATCCGGTGACGGGAACCTTCAGTGCCTGCGGCATGCGCCGTAACCCGCTGTCGCCGATCATCTCCTTGATCTCCCGCGGCAGCAGTTCGGTCGGGAAATCGAGCACCATGTTGAGGATCTGCGCATCGGCGAGACGCACCGAGCCGTGGAAAGTCATGGTCGCCTGCTTGTTAACCTCGATTGGCACGATCGAACGGGTCGTTCCGCCTTCGATGACGATGCGGACATCCTTGATTTCGGAGTTGATGATGTTGGCGCCCAGCAGGTTCTGGGTCAGCGGCGATCCGAGCTGGACATCGGTGATGCTGACCGACAGCTCCGCTCGACCGGGATCTGTCGCAGCCGCCTGCTGCTTCGGCTGGAAGACCACCTCTTCACCCCGTCGCCATCGCTCGAACGCATCCTGATCGCGCTGAGCTGCCGCGGGATCAACCCGGACTTCGGCTGCCTCTCCCAACGTTGTGAACTGGTCGATCGCCAGATTCTCACAACGAACAATGATCACATCCACCCGACCGCGCGCCTGCTGGGCATTGTTGAGCATCGGGTTGATAAACCGTCCAAACCACTTGTTTGCCAGCACCGGATTCATCGATGCGCCGACGATCAGCTTGTAGTTTTCAGGTGTCGTGATGCGGATTGATTCACCGCTCAGGTCAAGCACGATGCGCGCCAAGTTCAAGTTGCCGCCGTTGATCTGGGCGGTCCAGCGATAGGGTTTATCCTTCTCCTGACGGGCATGCTGGAACTCCAGCTTTCCATCCGCCAACTGGAAGGGCAGATCCAGTTCCCGGATGTCCCAGCCCATCATCTGTAGCGTACGCAGTCCGACTCCACCGGATGCTGTCAGGCCCTGGATGGCCTCGTTAAACGGCATATCCGCCGGGAAGCTGCCCTGCACAACAAACTGGCGCTTCTCGATGCCGAGGATCTTTGCATCGGCTAGTTCGGCCTTCGTCTCAGCAGGCAGCAGCGGATAGATCACCTGCCACAGCCGCTCAGCGTCATAGGCCAGATCGGCCTTGAGATTGAGATGGCGCTGAGTCAGGAACTGCTCAATCGTGCCACTGGCTGCGAGACTGATCGCATTGGACTGTGGCATGGAGAGAGTGAGCTGCTCCAGTGCCAATGACTCCGTCTCGAAATTGGCACGCACCGCCCCGGCAAGGCGGACATTGTCATTGATGGCGGCACCGTCATCCGCCAGCGAGCGCAACCCTGTGATGGTTGCATCCAGCGTCGCGGCAACGGTCTGGTTCTGGGTGTTGAATCGCTGTGTTACCTCGAACTGCCCGGCGTACGCCGGTTGCTCGGTGGAACCGCCCAGCGCATTGATCAGTGTCAGCATCGGCTGTAGCTCGCCGGCGGCGCGGAGTGTGCCCGTGAGCTGCGGGGTCTGGCCTTCGCCCAGCCCGCTGATGCGCACTGTCTGCGGAGCGGTGATCTGCGCAAACCCCAACTGAACATTGAGCTGATCGATCAGAATCTCGGCGATCGCGCCATTGGCGGCTGCGCCGAGCTGGGCATCCGTTACCACTGTAAACGGCTGCATGACGTAGCGGGCATCACCGCGCGCAAGTCCTATATTGCGGCCTTCCAACTGTCGCACCTGGACGCGCAGACGCCCATCCTGCTGCGACAGATCCACCGCCGCTGCCAGCGTTCCGCCGGTGACGCGCAGGGGGGGCGTCTCTCCCTCACCCGGTGCCGGTGGCGGCGCGAATGCCTCCATCATCGCCCAGGCATACCCTGCATCGGGCACATCCACCGTTGCCGTTCCGCTACGCAAGGCCACCCATGCGGGTGCGGTGTCGGCCTGGCCGGCCAGTGCTAGGCGCAGATCATTGAGGGTGATGTTGGCGGGGCGGCTATTGATGGTCGCCTTGGCGATCTGCACATCCGACAGATCCGTCGTCATCCGTCCGCTGGCTGCAAGCTGCACTTCCTGCTCAGCCAGCGCCTGGCCACGCGCCACCAGGACAAGATTCTTCACGATCACGTTCGTATCAAACCGCGTCTGACCGTCATCGGCATTGAAATCGAGCGTAGCCGTTGCAAATCCTCGGCGCACCGGCAGGGGAGGGACCGCCGGATCCGGATCAACCTCCAACGCCTGTAGTACATCGGCGATCAGCTCCAGGCTGGCACCCAACTGGATCTGTCCTGCCGCTGCAAAACCGCCCTCAGCCGGCAGGGTGATGAGCATGTCCCCACCGCTGATTTTTCTCATCGATATCAGATTCCGCGGTTCGGACAGCTCCAGCTGCGACAGCGCCACCTGTATCCCGCTGTCGTTCATCGTGACGCGCCCGGCAGTGTTCAGGGTGGTGGTCAACCGGTCGACAATGGGAACACCGCTTTCCCCCTGGAGCGTCAGCCCATCCACCGTCAACAGCAGCTCAGCCAGTGTCAGCGCATTGTCGGCATAGCTGCCGCGCGCACCCAGCGTGATCCGGCCGGTGGGAAGGGCGATGCCACGCTCCGCCAGTGCCTGGCGCAGTGCTTCAGAATCTCGCTGCGCCACCGGTAGATCTACCCCAAACCGGCGAATCTCCCATTGTGGCATCTCTACAATCATTTGTTGATCCGCAGGCTCGAACTCGAGATCGCCAGCCAGTTCGATATCCACCGCCGGGTTCTGGGGCGATCCCGCCTGCAATACCGCGCTCATGCCCCGCATTCGCCGCAGCAATGGCTGACCTTCGTTGCCACGAAACAGCGTGCCGGTGAGCGAGAGTTGCACTCGCTGCTGCTCGATCGGGGGTGTGTTTTCCAGTCCCGCGATGTGCAGGTTACTGAGGACCGTATTGACGTTCAGGACCGACTGCGCGCCGGGCCGGCTGAGATCTCCTTCAGTGGTCAGACGAGTAGTCAGATCACCCGCCAGGCGGATCGCGCCGAAATCCACAAACTGGGACAGTTCCCGCTGCATGCGTGCCAGGGAGGCATGGATATCCCCGGAAATGCTGCCCAGATTGCGGCCCCGGATGTCGATGGTGGCAAACCCTTCTTCGCCGCTGTCGAGGGTGATCTGGAGATCGCGGATGTCGGGGATATCACCACCGCCACCGAGGCTGGTCGCGGTTGCGGTCAGTGCGATCGGCTGAAGACGCACCGATTCGCCGGTGCGCGCGTTGACGGCAGCAACATCGGTGAGCTGTGCTTCGAGGGTAGGTGTGGCGCGCTGGGGCGTCATCGCCAGGCGCGCCTGGGCAGCCAGGCGGCCCTGGAACTGCCGCAGATCTTGATTGATCTGGAACAGCGTGGGCAACTGCTCTGCCAAAGCGCCCAGGTCCAGATTGAGGCTGACCGCCAGGCTGCCGTCGGCGCCAGGCGCCTGGTTTTCTGCAAGGCGCATCAGCGATTCGCCGGAAAGGTCACCGCGCACGGTGATTTCGCCCTGGTCGAATGCGATGCGCAGCGGCGTATCGTCGCCTCCATGACCGATGGTGAAGCGGGCTTGTGTGAACGGTTCTTCCTCAGCCG
>CAZSJB010000190.1:0-6228 GCA_964606625.1 uncultured Tepidisphaeraceae bacterium
GCCGATGCATTGGCGCTTGATCAGGCTGAACGAACAGCCATTAGATCAGCAGCTGGAACTGGCTGCGGAGGACGAACTGATCCTCGTCGCCGCTGTTCAGGATACCCAGTCCGGTCGCCGCAGGCGCGCCTTCCGGCAGGTAGGTGATGTCGATGGTGAACTTTGCCGAGTGCTTCTGCCAGTAGTAGTTCACACCAGCGGTGATCTCGACGATCTCGTCGTCGGCGTTCTCGAAGTCGATCCAGCCGAAGCGACCGAAGACTTCCCATTTGCTGTCGGGGATCAGATAGCCGATCTGAGCGACCGCACCCCAGTCATAGACGTCATCGTCGCCGTCCTCAGCCCACTGCGCCACGTATGCGGCATAGAGGCCCAGGCCGGACGCATTTTCAAACTGGACATCAACCGTGTGGGCAAGCACGTCGCCGCTGCCGGTCTGGGTCCAGTCTGCACCGGCACCGATGACCAGCAGGTCTTCGGTCGTGCCCATGGCTGTGAAGTCAGCGTAGTTGCGCTTGTTACCGAACACGAGGTATTCCACGCGGCCGGCCACGCCGAAGTTTGAGTCCAGGGTGTTGAACCCGCTGTTGAGCGAGCTGGCACCGTCGTGATAGGTGACCGTGGCGAACAGCGGACCTTCATCATAGCTGATGCCGACACCCTGCACGCGGCCGGTGTACCCACCGCCGAGCAGCGCATTGACCAGCGAACGATCGGCTGCAAGCTGACGCTTGGAGCTGGTCAGCTCTTCATGATGCACCGGCGACTTGTACTGACCGGCGTAGATGCTCCAGGGAGTATTCTCGAAAGAGTACTCGAGGACAGCATCTTCAAGATTGAGGCTACCGCCGTTGCGGTTCGAACCCCACACGATGTTGTAGGTGAGATTCTTGGTGAACAGGTTACCACCAATCCCGAAACGCATGCGGCGCAGTTCAAATCCGTGATCGGTTTCCCAGTCGTCGTCCGTGTCAAAGGCATTGACGACGTGACGGATCTGCAACTGGAAGTTGGGGTTGAGGCTGAAGTTGCCGTCAGCACTCTGGATCAGGAACTTGCCGCTGGAGTAACCGGCGGTGAAGCCCTCGATCTGCAGGAGCTGGCTGCGCTTGCTAGCGTCGTTCAGTACGCGCTCGATGGTGGCATCCACATCGGCAGCGCGCAACTGCTGCTGTTGAGCCGCTTTCATTTCCTCGATCTGGGCCTGGAGGGCCTGGATCTGTTGTTGCATCTGTTCAATGCTCGGCTCGGCCGCGAACGCCTGGGTTCCCCCGGCGCTGATGGCCGCAGCCACGATAGCCGGCAGTATCCGGCGCTGCATGGTGGTCATACCTTCTCCTTCATTGGGTGGCGAATCGCCACATCACATAATCTCAGGTTGTCAGGACAATGACCCTTCCCCTGACAAACCACGCTTACGTCTGGGTCCACCCCTGCGGATGAGGACCGATATTCTGCTCACCGGCAGGATGAATAATGAATGGCGAGCTCTGCCCTTACGGCGAGTCGCTACGTGGTGAAATTATCGGATCGGTAGAATCCATTTCTTCATAAATCCATTACAGACCACGACTTTTAAACACTAACTGCCCTGGCCGCTTCAGGATGGCGATATTATTGGACGCCTTGATGTGCGGAGGATGGAGCCAGTGTTAAAACTGGGTTAGCACAGCTCACGTGAAAGCCCAGGCAGGTGAACTGTTATCGGTCTGGGGCGCGATCTATTCCTGGAGCATGGCTGCTGCTGGCGGCGTGCCCTGCTCGGATCGAGCGGTACCTTCCAGCAGGATTGCCTGATCGGTCCGGCTGCTCAGTGCCTGAATCGCCGGAGGCACCACCCCAAGCAACAGCGTTGCCACAGCCGACAGCGCCACGGATGCCACAATGGGCATGGGCATGGCAGGTCGAGCGGCGGTTGCCGGAGGAACCTCGCCCGTTCCGGCGGTTGTTTCGGTTCGCAGGAACATGGTGGCGACGATCCGCAGGTAATAGCCTGCACTGATGGCAGCATTGATCACCATGATGATGACCAGACCAATCAGGTCGGCGCGGAGCGCCGGCAGGATCAGATACGCCTTACCGAAGAAACCAATTGTCAGCGGCAGGCCCGTCAGGCTGAAACAACAGACCGCCATCGCCAAGCCCAGCCCCACATGTTTGCGACCGGTTCCAGCCAGATCTTCGAACGTTTCGGCGGTGGTTCCAAGGGTAGTGGCGTCGGAGGGACGCATTTCGCGGCTGGGCAGAAGCATCAGCACGCCGAATGCGCCGGCATTCATGATGCCGTAGGCAGTCAGATAAAACAGCACACCCTGCAGCGCGCTGTCCTGGGTCTGGCGGATCTCAGCGGCGCCGCTTTCCATCCAGCCCGCTGACATCAGCGCGGTCAAACCAACCAGGATATAACCGCTGTGCGCCACCGAGCTGTAGGCCAGCACGCGCTTGATGTTGTATTGCAGCAAGCCCAGCACGTTGCCCACCGTCATCGTCAATACTGCCAGCACCGCCAGCAGGTTGACCAGTGTCGGCGAGGTCAGCCAGACCCCACCACCGATGACGAACAGCAGCTTGATGATCATGACGAACCCGGCGACTTTGGGCGTGAACGCCAGGAATGCCGTTACCGGTGTGGCAGCTCCCTGGTACACGTCGCCGGCATAGAAGTGCATCGGGAAGGCGGCGATCTTGAACGCCAGTCCCAGCAGCAGCACAACCACGCCAAACATCATCCAGGGGGCCATGGTGGGCACTTCGCCGGCGGCGTCAGGAACAAAATGTCCCAGGATCGCGTGCAGATCGGTCGTGCCGGTCATGCCATAGATGTAGCTGAACCCAAAGAGCATGACGGCAGCCGACATGGCGCCGAGGAAGAAGTATTTCACGCCGGCTTCCTGGGCAACCGGAGCCGGGCGAGAGATCGACACCATGACATATGTAGGAATGCTCACCAGTTCCAGCGCCAGGAACAGCAGCACCATGTCATTGGCGGAAGCCGTCAGCAGCACACCACTGAGGCTGAGCAGCATCAGCGAGAAAAACTCGCTTCCCTCGGTGTCAAAGTTCAGCGACGGATTGCCCGTGCCGTCGGGATTGCTCGGCCATGCCAGCAGGACCAGCAGCACGCCCACAGCCAGTGTCAGCAGCTTGATGTACTGCGCGAACTCATAGACGCGCACCACATTGAACGCATCTGCCAGCGTTCCAGTCTGGCGCAGATCGGCGGACTGCGCCATTGCCAGGACGAACGCAGCGATCAGCGCAAGCAATGCCAGGATCGGCGCAGCCTTGCGGGTTCCGGGGGTGCGGCTGATTCCCATCAGAATCAGCACCAGCGCCGTACCGGCCAAGATGATCTCGGGCAGAAGCAGTTTCAGAACTTCAGTCATGTCGGTTTTCCACGGATGCGTGGGTCGTGATTACAGCCGCAACAGACTGAGCCGCTTCGGTCATCTGCTGCAGCGCAGCGTGCTCGTCGGACGCGGTCTGGTTTGCTTCCGGCTGTGCCGTTACGACGGCAGTCTCATGAGCCGCGTCCGCAGTGGCGACGGTCGTCAGTCGGTTCAGGGCCGGCTCGAGCGTGCGCATCAGCGGAGCGGGATACAGTCCCAGGTAGAAGACCGCAATCGCCAGCGGAACCAGAATTGCGATTTCACGTTTATTGATATCCCCGGGTCCCTGGTGGACCTTGGCATGCGGCGTGTCCGCATCCTCGCCGGCGGCAGCCCTCGCAGGATCATGGGCGTGTGGATCAGGAGTTTTGAGCGGCCCCCAGATCACCCGTGCCGCCATGTGCAGCATGTAGACTGCACCCAGCACAATGCCCATTGCCGCGAAGACACCAAATCCGATCCCCAGGCGATCGCTGGTGAATGCACCGAGGATCGACAAAAACTCGCTGATGAACCCATTGGTTCCGGGCAGGCCGATGCTGCTCATCGTGAAGAGGATGAAGAAGAACGCCAGGATCGGCATTCGCTTGGCCAGGCCGCTCAGTTCATCGATATCACGGGTGTGATACCGGTCGTAGATCATCCCGATCACGAGGAACATCGCGCCGGTGCTGATGCCGTGGTTGATCATGTACAGCACCGATCCCTGCATGCCGATCGTGTTCAACGCCAGCAGCCCCAGGACGCAGAAGCCCAGGTGCGAAACCGATGAATAAGCCACCAACTTCTTGATGTCCTGCTGGACCCACGCAACCAGTGCGCCGTAGATGATCCCGATCACACACAGGACGCCCAGGAACTTGATGAATCCCGGAATCGTGATCTGCCAGTAGAGGAACTGGCCGACGATCTCGGTTGAATCAGCCAGACCGGCAAGTCCGACAGGTAGCGCGATGGCCATCAGGCCATACGTACCCAGTTTCAACAGCACGCCGGCGAGGATGACCGAGCCCGCCGTCGGCGCTTCGGTATGTGCCAGCGGCAACCAGGTATGCACGGGGAACAGCGGAACCTTCACCGCAAACCCACCCAGGAACGCCAGCAGCAGCCAGAACCGCTCGGTGGCTGTCGCCTGTGTCTGGGCATAGCGGAACACTTCGCTGAAGGCGAACGAGTCAGCCATCATGCCCAGATACAACACGCCCGCCAGTGTGAAAATCGATCCGGCGAAGGTGAACAGGAAGAACTTGGCTGCGGCGTAGCGACGCTGGCTGCCGCCCCAGATCCCGATGATGAAGTACATCGGGATCAGCGTCAGCTCAAAGAAGATGTAGAACAGCAGCAGATCACGGGCGATAAACACCCCCACCATGGCTGCCAGCAGCAGCAGCATCCAGGCGTAGTATTCCTTTTCCCGCTCAACAATGCTGCCGAAGCTGAACCAGATCGCCAAGGGGGTTAGCACGACTGTCAGGATCGTCAGCCACAGCGAAATGGCGTCGACGCCCAAGGCCAACTGGAAACCGATCTGGGGGATCGAAAACAGCGCTCCGGCTTCATGGCCGAATCGGAACGCATCTCCGGCGATCCCAAAATTGAAGTTGTATGCGAGGATCACGCCCAGGGCAGCCGTCACCAAGCTGACCAACAGCGCCCATGACCGCACAGCGCTGCCGTACAGCAACGGCGTCAGCGCCGCCCCGAGCAGTGGAATCGCGATCAGCAATACAAGCAGGTATTCCATAATTTCAGTTCTGGGCCGTGGCCATGCGTCGGCAACTGTCGCTGCACGGGAGAGAGACCCGTGTCACGAACCAAGGTCTTTACAGCACACCAAAAACGAACAGCAGGATGACCGCAATACACAGCAGCATCGTCGCGGCATACCCCTGCAGATAACCGCGCTGGGTTGTCAGCTTGAGGGCAAAACCGCCCAACTGCGGAACGAACCCGATCATCCACACAATGCCATCGACAATGAACCGATCGAAGACGAAGAATCCGCGGCCCAGCCATCGCAGAGGTTCGACGATATAGCCCTGGTAAATCTCGTCGATCCAGTACTTGGCTTCCAGAAGACGGCTGACTGGCGCAGCCTTCTCGGGCAGTGCCTCGCCGCGACGACGATCTTTCAGGTGCAGCCAGTAAGCCAGACCAATACCCGCCAGCGCAATCAGTGCACTGACTGCCATGAACAGGTAGTGGGCACTGTGCTCAGCATCAACGACCGCGGCTTCGCGGTACTCTTCCTGGCCGAACGGAACCGGGTTCACCGGATGCTCCGTCGTGCCGACATACTGCTGTGCTACAGCAAACGACTGTTGCAGGGACGGGCTTTGACCCAGGAAGGATCCCAGCCCCTGTACCGGGAAGTTGATATATCCCGCGAGCACCGCACCGATCGCCAGCACGATCAGCGGAACGATCATGATCGCCGGCTCGTGATTGTGGTGGTGTGCGTCGTCATGGCCATGCCCGCTGTGTGCATGGTCATCCTCGGCTGCGTGATGATCTTCAGCCGGCGTATCCGGCACGAGTTGGGGGCCTTCAAATACACGGAAATAAAGACGGAAGGTGTAATAGGCCGTCAAGAATGCCGTGACCAACAGCAGCCCGCCCAGGACCACATGTCGATGCCATGCGGCGGCGACGATTTCGTCTTTCGAGAAGAAGCCCGATAGCAGCGGGAAGCCCGCCAGCGCCAGACAGCCGATCAGCATCAGCCAGCGCGTCTTGGGCAGCACATGCTTCAGGCCCGACATCTTGCGCATGTCGAGGTGGCCGAGCATCGCGTGCATCACCACGCCGCTGCTGAGGAACAACAGGGCCTTGAAGAACG
>CAZSJB010000191.1:0-6228 GCA_964606625.1 uncultured Tepidisphaeraceae bacterium
CACGGTTTGACTGCGTGCGGGAGTTTCTGCGCGACCAGCGTCTGCATGGCTATTACGGCGCGATGCGCGTGATCAAGGCGACGGTCAAGAAGTTTCATGAATGGTTCACAAACCGGGGAATTGAGCTGCATGAGCGGAACTTCACGATCTCCTTTGAGAGCGACATCCCGCGGCTGGTGGGTCTGAGCGGATCCAGTGCCATCGTCTGCGCAACGCTGCGGGCGCTGGAGCAGTTTTATGAAGTGACAATCGAGAAGCATTTGATGCCCGGCTTGATGCTGTCGGTGGAGACGGATGAACTGGGCATCAGTGCCGGCTTGCAGGATCGGGTCATCCAGACCTATGAAGGCATCGTCTACATGGACTTTGCCCGCGAACTGCTCACCACGCGGGGATATGGTGAATACATCCCGCTCAAACCGCCGGTGCTTCCTCCCCTGTACGTGGCGTATGACCCCGCCCGGGCGGAGGTCAGTGATGTACCTCACCGTAACCTGCGCGGTCTTTATGAGGCGGGCGACAAGACGGTCGTGCAAGCCATGCAGACCTACCGCGAGCTGACCGATCGCGGGCGTGAGGCCCTGATGAGCGGCGACTGGGCCACACTTGGCGAGGTGATGAACGCCAACTACGATCTGCGGCGCACCATCATGAATATCGCGCCGGAGAATCACCGGATGGTGGAAGTGGCGCGGCAAACCGGTGCCAGCGCCAAGTTCGCCGGCTCAGGCGGCGCCATCTGCGGTCTGTATCGGGACGGTCGCCAGTATCAGCAACTGGTGGACGCCCTCGCCGAAATCGGCTGCGCCGTGTTGCGACCTCTGATCTTTGAGGCGTGACGGTTCAATGCACTCCACAGATACGGAAACATTAAGGAAAAAAGCGCGTCAGCACGCGTGATTGCAAACAGTTCAGTTTTCTTCAAGAGCCCTGGTTGGACACGGAGACAAGGACAGTCGTTTTCTCCGCACTCCTGTGGCTCGATAAAACCATGATTAGCAAGGCCGTTATTCCTGCTGCTGGATTTGGAACTCGGATGCTGCCGGCTGCCAAGGCAGTCCCGAAGGAGATGCTGCCTGTACTGGACCGGCCGACGATCCAGTATGTGCTGGAGGAAGCCGTATCCGGCGGTGTCACGGATGTATTGCTGATCACTTCACGCGACAAGAAGGCCATCGAGGACCATTTCGATCGCTGGCCGGAGTTGGAACAGCGGCTGCGTACGCAGGACAAGGAAGATCTGCTGCAATCCGTAAACAAACTGGCCAGCCGGCTGCACATCCATTCCATCCGCCAGGGCGTTCCTCTGTGGCTGGGACATGCGGTGCTGCAAGCCCGCGATCATGTCCAGAATCAGCCGTTTTTCTGCATGTTGGGCGATACGATCTTCAGCGGCCCCGTGTCCCCGGCACAGCAATTGGCTGACGCCTATCAGCGCCTGGGCACCACGATCATCGGCGTTGAAGAAGTGCCGCCCGAAAAGGTCAGCCGTTATGGCATTGTGGGCGGCGAAATGATCGACGACGGCGTGATGCGCCTCACTACCCTGGTTGAAAAACCCTCACCCGCCGATGCGCCAAGCCGCTTCGCCATCGCCGCGCGCTATGTGTTGTCACCCATGATCTTCCAATGCCTGGAAGAAACTCCACCCGGCAAAGGTGGCGAGATCCAGCTCACCGATGCGCTGCAACGGCTCCTCCAGCGCGAACCGATCCACGCAGTGGTGTTGAAATCAACACGCCATGATATCGGCAACCCGGTTGACTGGCTGTGCACAAACCTGATTTATGCATCGCGTAATGCGGAGTTATGGCAGAAGATTGAACCGATGATTCGCACGCTGTTGAAATGACATAGATACACGCGCGCGAAAAACTGGTACGTTATGTATTGACGGATTGCGACGGCGTGCTATCTTCTGTGGAAGAGAAATTGAATCGGACCGGAAGTGGTGGCTCCCTTCCGGTCCGATGTCTTTTTATGAGCGTGTTGTTCCGCTCAATCATCTCTGTGCCTTCACCAGATAGATCGCCGTTTGCGGATCAGCCACCACGCGCGTGGGCGCGGGCAGGTTGCGCCCAAGCAATTCGCGAATCTCACGGGCCGGAACCAGCTCAACCTGACTGGCATCATTGGCCGGGCTGATGGCCACGCCAACCAGCCGCCCCTCGCGGATCATGGGCGAACCAACAAGATGCGGGCGCTGCTTCAGTTGAGCGATCCATCGCTCATCCTGTCGACGGACCTCGCCTTCGACCATCTCCGGCGCCAGGTTGAACACCACCGGCCGAGGAATAACCGCGCTTTGCGCCGGTCCTTCCTCAAGATCTTCCCCAAGGTTAAAGAACGTCATCCGCATCTCCGTCTTCAGCAGTGCCAGCTTACGCGCCTTGTCCACATGAACGACGGTCGCCTTGATCAACGTCCCCTGGGTGGATTCAAGCTGGGTTGCACGGGCATCGCCTATGGCATCGGAAGGCGCTATCAGCAGATGGGGCGCCACCGGAATGGCCAAAGCCGATTCAAGCCTGGCGGGTGCCGCAGCACGCTGGCGCTGGGGGGCAGGAAGGCGCGGCCTTTGGGGTTCAGCCTGCGCAACCACTTCAACCACAGCCGGTGGATCGCCCAAGGACAGCATGTCGATCCCAGGCGGAAAAATGGGCGGACCGCTGGCAAGACGCTCTTCATACTCAGCCGCTGAAATCCATTCCGTCCCCCAGCGTTTCATCCCAGGCCGGCTGGATTCCAGAATGGCCACAGTCCGCATGTAGGTGGCACCTCCCTGCTGGAACTCGGGCGTTGTGCCATGCTCCGCCTGGGCCGCCACCAGGGCAATTCCCAAGGCATCCAGAATGGTTTCCTCGGGAGCCTTGCCCAGCCGCTGGAGATGATCCGCACAAAGCTGCACCGCCACCATCGGCTGACCCAGCTCCACCTCAACGGCCGCCAGGTTCACGATCAAGGCCGTCTCCGGTTTCTCGCCGCTGAGCTGCACCGCCTGGCGCAGCGTCTGGGCAGCCTCCTCGATCCTGTTCTCGCCATACTGGCACAGCGCCAGCCCATGCAGGGCGTAGACGTCATGGGCATTGGCAGAGATCGCCTCGATAAACGCCTGCCTTGCTTCAGCGTACTTGCGTTGCTCCAGCAGCGCCCGGCCGCGTTCCCGCGCATCACGCCCCTCACTTGCCTGCCCCACGGTTGCCAGGGCAGCCGTAACAACCACCAGCACCAACCAGAGCTTCATCATCCGTTTTCCAGTGAAGGAACGATGCGGAATACCCCGCTCGTTTTTCCTGCGAATATTCATGAGTAAACTCCCCTTCCCGGCTGGAGTGATGCGATTCAGCCGCCAGCAATCTGATTCACCAGGCGCCAGCGGCGATTGTAAAGACAAGCATCCGAAATTTTCTGCGCGGGATCTTGATCCATCCCCAAGGCATCATTTGCGCGAAGCGCCAAACAGCTTTTTTAACCTGCTGGCTGACCAGCAGTTGATAATGTCTTCCGCTTCGCAGCCGGCGCGGCGGGCCACCGCCAGCCCCCAGCGAATTTCTGCAAAACTCTCCGGGCTGTGCGCATCGGTGTTGATGCTCAACCGCACGCCTGACTCGCGTGCACCGCGAGCCCGCACATCGTTCAGATCCAGGCGCGGATATCCCGCGTTGATTTCCAGTACCGTATCGGTCTCGGCTGCCACCTTGTAAATCCGCCCAAAATCCAGCGGCAACCCCTCGCGCCGACTAATCAGCCGGCCCGTGGGATGCCCAATGATGTTCACATAGGGATTCTCAATCGCGCGCAACAGCCGGTCGGTGGCCTTGTCTTCCGGCTGCTTCAATGCGCTATGCGGCGAAGCGATCACAAAATCGAGCTCTTTCAGGATCGCATCCTCATAATCCAGCCGACCATCGGCCAGGATGTCCACCTCGCATCCGGCGAAAACGGTAAACCCTTTATAGCGCTGCGCAATCTTTCGGATTTCCGCGATGTGCTTCATCAGGCGATCGGGTTTGAGTCCGTTGGCGATGGCCTGACTTTGTGAGTGGTCGGTAATGCCCAGGTATTCATACCCCGCCGCCATGGCGGCTTCGATCATCTGCTCGATGGTGGCTGTGCCGTCCGAGGCCCGCGTATGCGAGTGCAGATCACCCCGGATATCATCCAACGTCACCAGTTGGGGCAGCTTCCCCTTGGCAGCCAGGTCAATTTCCCCGCGATCTTCGCGCAGCTCCGGCTCGATGTAGGCCAGGTCGAGCGCGCGATAAATGTCTGTTTCAGTTTTTGAGGCGACGGGCTTGGCTTCCGGAGGTTTGGCGGTCTGCTTCCGGGCCTTTTCATACTCTTCGAGGCGATACAGCCCCCACTCATTGAGGGTCATGCCTCGATCCTGCGCCAACCCGCGCAGGCGAACGTTGTGATCCTTGCTCCCGGTAAAGTACAGCAGCGCCGCTCCGAAGTTCTCCAGCGGGACGATCCGCAGATCGACCTGCAACCCGCCGGCGGTTATGACACTGGCCTTGGTCGCACCCTGGCCGTTGATATGCTCGACCTCGGGGAACTTCACAAATGCAGCCGTGACGTCCTCCCCCTTCGTCGAATCGTCGCTTAGCGCACAGACCAGATCCACATCGCCGATCGTCTCGCGGCCGCGCCGCAGGCTGCCGGCGATCTCAGCCTGTTTCACACCCGGAATCTCCCGCACACGCGCCACCAGTGCCTCAGCCATGGCCATCGCCATCGGCAATCCGTGTCGCTGCGAGGCCTGCGAACGCATGGAGATGCCCTGACGAATCGCAGCGATCTTCTTCTCGCCCAAGCCCTTCACACCGGCAAGCTTGCCCTCCTCGATGGCGGTTGCCAGCTCCTCGATGCTGGTGATGCCCCGTTCTTTCCAGATAAGGCTGATTGTTTTGGGCCCCATGCCCGGGATCTCAAGCATGGGCAGCAGCCCCGCGGGCACACTGGCGACCAGCTCTTCGTAATCGGTGCTGCGACCGGTGCGGACATAGTCCTCGATGATCTTCCGGCTGGACGGACCAATACCGGGAATGTCCTTCAGCGTGCCGTCTTCGACCGCCTGCCTCAGGTCGACCGTGGTCGATTCCAGTACGCGGGCATTCTTGGAAAACGCGATGGCCTTGAAGGGATTTTCTCCCCGGATATCCATCACGGCTGCCATCGTGGCAAAGAGATTGGCCAGTTCTGTGTTCAGCGACATGGAATAACGGGTGTCTTACCAGATCTTTATCGTCGTCGCACCCAGTGCGGATTGGAAGATAAATCGCTATCATACACCAGCGTGACGGATGAGCCTCTGAATCTACCCGCCCCGGCGACGGATCTGACCGTCGATCCGGCAGAGTTCTATCGTCAGACAGCTGATGTGGCGTTGCCGGAGCTGTCGCCGCAGACATCGCCTGCGCTTGAAAAGCTCGGCCCGGCTCCTTTCCCTCGGAGCAAGTTCCCCTTTTTAGGGTTCCTGGCCAGCGTCTATGACCACGTCGCCACTCATGCCAAACAGCGTGGCACGAAATAGACCGCTTCTCAACAGGAAATGGTTGGCTGGGGCATTTCAACCTCCATTCATACCCTTAAAAACCCCGATCTTGCAAGGATTCCCGCAATCTGGCAGGATATAGTCCCAGTTAATCTGCATCCTTAGGCAGCCACAGCGAACTGCGATGACCAAAACGACGAAGAAATTGACGGCAACGAAACGATAAGCCCATCCTTCACCAGGATGTGCGGATCGTGAAAAGTGTCGTCAAACGTCGAGATGGTGCGAGCGGTAGGTCTGTGGCTGATTTCTTTTACCAAGCGGAGTGAGCAATGGCTGTCAATGTGGCGATCGTGGGCGCAACCGGCGCCGTTGGACAGGAACTGCTGAACATCCTGGCTGAACGCAAGTTCCCCATCAGCAATCTCAAGCTGTTGGCGTCCGCCCGCAGTGCCGGCAAAAAGGCTGAGTTTGCCGGGCAGACTTACACAATTGAAGAGCTGACGCACGACAGCTTCAAAGACGTCCAGATCGCCTTCTTCTCCGCAGGCGGATCGATCAGCCGCGAGTTCGTACCCAGCGCCGTCAAAGCCGGCGCTGTCGTCGTCGACAACACCAGTGCCTTCCGGATGAAGGAAGGCATCCCGCTGGTCGTACCGGAGATCAATCCCACGCAGATCCACAAGCACAACGGCCTGATCGCCAACCCCAACTGCAGCACGATCATCATG
>CAZSJB010000192.1:0-6208 GCA_964606625.1 uncultured Tepidisphaeraceae bacterium
CTATGCCCTGCCATTGGATGCTTCTCTGGAAGAGGAGATAATGATCAACCGGCAGGCACTGACCGCCAAGCCCGAAGAATCCATCATCGATCCCATGGCCCGCCACGCCAGTGGGCAGTATCCCCAGCGGCCACATAACCCCTGGCTGCACATGGCAACGGGATTCGGGATGACCGGAATCCTGCAGATTCTCGCGTTGCGGTGGGCAAGCTGGCCGCTCATGCCGGTGGGATACCTGGTTTCCATGACCTGGTACATGCAGATGGCATGGTTCAGCATCATGCTGGGATGGATGGCGAAGGTGTTGCTGCTGCGATTTGGCGGGGCGAGGTTGTTTCAGTCCGCCAAGCCGCTATTCGTGGGAATCATTTTCGGCGAAGCTCTCGCGGCTGCGGTGTGGATGATGGTCAGTCTGATTCTGGCCATGAGCGGCGGCGATTACCATACCATCACACTGCTTCCCACCTGATGGGTCTCCCACAGAAAAGTTTGTGAGCTGCTGATTCAGTAACTGCCAGCCGATGGTTGATCGTGATCATGGTCATGATCGATCGTTGGATCGGCGATGGCACAGCCCATCAGGCCGTTGCCGGTCATGGCGATCATGCGGGCGGCGTATTCGCTGGCCTGACGACGTGCCTCCGGCGTCTGCGTGGCGGCACAGGGTGTGCCGAAGCGCGGCAGGGCGAACGGCAGGTGCGTGTCACCGCGCGCCAGGATATGCGAGCCGTTGGTTCCTCTGGTGATCGGATCAATGGCGATGGCGCGATGCGGATTGCTTTCATCCAGATCGGCGCCCCACTGTGTAAACGATCGGGCGTTGCAGTAATGGCTGACAAAGGCGCGGCGATACCGATTGGTGCTCCAGTTCTGTTTGCTGCGGTGCAGAATGTGGCCGTTGAAGAACACCACATCGCCCGCACGGGCGCTGACCAGCACCTGGTCATAGCGGTTGGCAATGGGGGTAAGGGCGTTCTTCTCGTCATCCGGATCGCTGACCCCTTTGACATAGAGAATGTCATCCACCAGCTTGTCGCCAAAGCCATAGCTGACTTCCGGGCAGGGAGGATAAACGGGCTCATGGCCGGATCCCTTGGCCATCCACAACGCGCCATTCTGTTCGTCGCAGTCATCGATCGCGATCCATGCGCCGCAGAGGGTGTCGGGATGCGTCGGGATGTAGTATGAATCCTGGTGCCAGCCCTGTCCCGGCTTGCCCGGCGGCTTGAGGAACAGCATCGTCTGTAGCGCCAGCAGATCCGGACCGATGAGTACCTCCAGCACATCAAGCACGCGTGGATGGAGCAGATACCGCTCGTGCAACTCGAGCTTGCGATGCAGCATGTGGATGCGGAGGAAATATTGCGCTTTCTCCTCAGGCGTAAGATGATCGGGCGGCGCCTCGATGCCCTGCACCGTGACGCCGGTATCCTTGGACAGATCGCGTTCGGACATGCGAGTGCCGCGCTGCTCGGGAAGCCGGCCTGCCATGAGCTGCTCGGTATGTTCGCGCAATTCGGCGATATCTTCCTGGGAGACGAGGTTTGGAACCACCAGGAACCCGTCGCGTCGAAACTGGCGGTACTGTTCGACGGAGACGCGATACCGGCCGTCGGTGGAAGGCATGGACGATCTTGATGTGTTGTCGGCTGCGATCATGTGAGATTCCCTCGGCGTAGTGGGCGGATATTTCGTCATTGACGGCTGAAGTGTACATTCCCTGAAAATCGCATCCCATGGCTGGGGTTAGCCAAATTATGCCTGTTATTGATCATCAGGCGGATGCATCTGGTGCAGTAGCGATCATTGCCTCCGCCCAGTGCGGGTGACGATCAAGACGGGATTCAATGTCACGCAGCGCTGCCCGGGAGCGACGCAGGTTGGCATACACATCGCCGCCCAGGCTGTAACCCTGCATCCCCACCCAGCCGCCGTAACCTATTTTCCGCAGGTGCCCCAGCAGCGCAAAATGGTCGATCTCACCACAGTCCAGGGGTTCGATCGTCGCCTTTCCCGCAATCCCATGAGGGCTTTTGCGGCTGCCACAAAGATTGACCTGGCCCAGCCAAGGCGCGGCTTCGCTCAGGCGGCTGAAAAGACGCTCACCCTCTACCGCAAACCAGTGAAATCCACAGAACACCGCCTGAAGGCTGGGATGATCCATCCGGAGGCAAATTCGCACCGCATCCTCGATCCGTTCCAGCCATGAATTGATGTGAGGGTAAAGCAGGATCCGAAGCCCGCGTGCCGTTGCAATCTCCAGCAGACTTTCCAAGTAGCGAATGGCGTCATCATCGCCGGCGGGATCGGAATTGCCGATTCCCTGCCGATTGCGGGTGGCGGCAATTTCGATGGTGTCGCAACCTTCAATCGTTTCGATCAGGTGACGAATCCGCCGACGATCCGGATCGTCGGCTGGCGCCCACAGGTCAGCCGTCACGTAAACGGCGGCGACGTCCAGGCCATGTCGCGGTTTTATCTGGGATAGCTTTTCGACATCCTTCCATGCTTGCTCATTCCAGAGTGTCAGGTACGTGCCGTCATATCCCAGCTCAGCCAGCATTTCGCACCGCACGTCAAATGGATAATTGCCATGCGGCGTGTAGAAGCAGGTATCCATCGCAAAAGTGAGGTAGGACATGGTAGTCTCAGGTGCTGTTTAAAGAGGTCTGAAGGCATGCGCGCTCGACGATCTGAGCTTCGCCGGTGCGGGCTGCGTCGTAGATCGCCTGCAACAGGGTGAAGTTGAACAGTGCCTGCTCGTTGACGATGGCAGGCGATGATTGGCCGATCACCACACGGTAGAAGTAATGCAACGGGCGGTCGTGGGCGTGCAGGCCGCTCGTGTTGGGATGCATTTCGTGCTCGGTATGGACCTGGCCGCCGTCGTCATAGGAAAACGTCACGTTTCCCTTCTCATTGCACCATACCCAGGAAGCAGCACCGTCAGTGCCTTCAATCTCGACAGCCGATCGCTCCTGACCGTGTGTGCAGGCGGCCCGCTCGTAGCTGATCTGAATGGCTAAGCCATCTGCCCGATGGAATACCATCGCAGCGCCCACATGCTGCTCGGTGAGCATGGGATCAAAAGGATCTCGGGCGGTTTGGGGCGTCGCCATCCAGGCGGTGCGGATCTCTACCCGAATGGGAGTGAGCATCTCGCAAAGGGTGGCGATATCGTACGGTCCCCAGTCCATCAGAACACCGCCGCCGCTTTGGGTGGGATCCAGGAACCAGCGGCTGGCTGGCTGATACTCCACGCCGCTGCGGGCACGCTGATGGCGGTTGATGAATGACACGTGGTAGATCGACCCCAGACAGCCGGATTGGACCAGCTCTCGCACGCGGCGCGATGCGGGAATATCGGCAAATCGCATGGAGCAGCACCCCAGCAGCCGGTGGTTACGCTGGGCGGCGGCGAACATGTCTTGAGCGTGGCGCAGATCCAGGGCCAGGGGTTTTTCACACAGGACATGACGCCTGCTGTCCAAAGCCGCAATGGTGGCATCGTGATGAAAGCGAGGCGGCGTGGCATTGATGAGGATCTCAAACGGGTGGGGTTCACCTCCCAGCAGTTCATCCAGATCCCGGCAGGGGATGGCTTGAGGAAATTGCGCATGAAACGTGCTACAGGCAGCGGGGTTGGGATCGGTGAATCGCAACTCCACGGGCTGAGGCAGCTTGCCAGCCGCAAGGGCGTGATGCCGGGCGATCACGCCGGCACCGAGGATTCCGATTCGCAAGGGAGAAGTGGCGCTCATGAGCAAAATTATTTTACTGTAGGTAACCAAAATTGGTATACTTTTCCATCGAGTTGCCCAATTCTGTCTTAATTGCAGGCCAGTAACGAGAAGATGATGCGGATCTGGCAAAACGGGTTCAGAGGGCTGTTGATGGGGCTGGCACTGCTGGCGTGGCCGGGAGTGACGCAGGGAGAATCCCACGGTATGACGGGGCGCTGGGCAGGACAGGGGGGAGCAGATCGCGTAGGGCCGTACGCACACATTCAGCCCAACGGCATTCAGGATATCTGCATCGTCCTGGAGGGTCTTCTGCCGCAGCATGACATTGTCTGGGCCAAAATTACCGGAGATGGCGGCAGCGAATGGCAGTACAACGCCGGACACGGCCGGTATGCAGCCCTCGTGGTTCGCGAACCGAAATCCCGACGAGCGGTCGTCTTGATCGAACCGGATCGCGTCGAGACAGGACGGGCATTTTTTATCGATCTGCGATTTGATAATGGCGCGACGGTCAACCTCACAGTGGCTGGCGGCCAAGCCGATCCGCACCTGCGCACACCCGGCAAAGCACTCGCCGTGAAGTTCCTGGGCAATACCGGCGACGACCTGACCGGGCATACGACGGCTGTCGGGCCGGACGGATTGCAGGATGTCGTCCTCCGTTTGCAAAACCTGCCCGAGGATAGCCCGGTTGCGCGGGTGCGGATCCTGGCGGACCGCATCCAATGGGAGACAGGACTCAATCCTGACGGTCACCTCAATGCCGAGTGGGTGGTCGACCAATCCGATCCATCGACCGGACTGCTCTACTTTCAGCCAAGCCGCACCCTTCGCACGCCGCTTCAGATTGAGGTGACCTACGCCAACGGCGCCATGGATCGCGTCAAGGTGCGTGTCGGTCGTCATGTCGCAGGCAAACCCGTTGCGCCGCCACCCACGATTGCGCTTGCACCAGCGAAGCTCGGGGTGAAATGGCATGGCCAGGATGGGCAATCGCAGCGGGATCGGGGCGATGTGCGTCTGTCGGTGGTGGGGCTGCCGCCCGGGCGCAGGGTCGTGGCGGCTGGGTTATCCGACGCAGCCGGAGGATACTGGGCATGGCGGTTGAATGATCAGGTACCCTTCGACATCTCTCAGTGGGATCGCTCACTGGAAGTGATTCAGGATGTTGAGCGGGGACGGCTGGCACTGTTCTTTCCGCCATTTCGCGATGAAACCGGCGCGAGCATGAGTCTGTGGTTGATGTTTGACGACGACCGGATGACCTTCACGCCGTTCGATGGCCAGGCGTGCGATCCGTTTCTGTACGGCCAGTTGCCGGCTGACTCGACCATCACTGCCAGGCCCGGGGACGATCTGCAAGCATTGGTGCAACAGCATGGGCGGATCGAGCTAGCGCCAGGCATCTATCACCTCACCCAGCCGCTGGTGCTGGAACAGCCGGTGACGATCACCGGTCCGCGCGAGGCGATTCTCGAGTTTTCCCAGGAGATCGACATCCCCTGGCCGGCTGCGGTGAAGATTCATCGCAGCAACACGACGCTGAGTGGTTTCACCATCCGCTTTGCCACCCCGATTACCTGGCGCAACGACGATCAGTTCGTCCCAGCGGTCATCGGCACGACCGATCGCGGTGAGCCGGACTATTCCGATCCCAAGCGCAACATCACCATCGAAAACCTGTGCATCCTCTCGCCGGAATCGGCTGATCCGTCGCAACTGGCGGAGTCGCCGCGGCTGCTGCACTTCGCCACCGCAGCCAGTGGGCGGATCATCGGCAATGAGTTGCGCGGCGGGATGGTCGAGGTCGTCCGTGGGCCGTGGATCATCCGCGGTAATGTCTATCTCGGCTGCCAGCCGGGGTTCTGGGCGTGGGATTTCATCACCACCCGCTGGACGCACGATGTGATTGTCGAGAACAACCACCTGCGTCCGCTGCCCGGTTCGGGTAAGACCTGGCGATTCCTGGTCCTGGCAGCCTACGGATTTAACAACATCGTGCGCAACAACGTGGTTGAGGGGATCGGTGTGCGCAACGACGACACGATCCCCAATCCCAACGCAGCCGAGATTGTGCTGACCGAAGCCTACACCGTGAAGTTCGAGGGCCGACCGGCTGCCATCCGCGAAGGCGGGCGCGTGCTGCAACTGCCGCTGGTGCATGCCGACATCCCGCGCAGTGGCGATTGCGTCGCCATCCTCACCGGCGAGCATGCCGGCAAGTGGTTTGCAATTGCCCAGCAGATCACGCCGACGGTTTTGCTGATGGACCAGCCGCTGCCCGGGGGAGAGTACGATATTTCTATCGCCACCGGCTTTACCAACCTGGTCTTCGAAGGGAACACGATCGACTCCACCGGCAGCAGCACGGCGGGCAACCTGATCCTGGTCGGCAATCATTTTGGGACGGTTGTCCGCAACAATCGACTGATCGGCGGCGGGGCGTTCAAGCTCGCGGCGTGCCC
>CAZSJB010000193.1:0-6197 GCA_964606625.1 uncultured Tepidisphaeraceae bacterium
AGAATACCAGCTAAGATGGGCGTGGCAATGGCATCGGACGGAGGCCAAGAATCTGCCATTTCTTGCGTCATCGCCGATTGTGGATTGGAACCGCGGATGAACGCGGATGGCGGGTTGCCACTGGTCACTTGTCCCTTGTCACTCGCCGCAACTCGACGCACGGCATCCACTGCCAACCGTCAACTCTCCCTGCTGCCTGCTAACCCCCTTGCCA
Organism: uncultured Tepidisphaeraceae bacterium; assembly: GCA_964606625.1. Classification (GTDB taxonomy): domain Bacteria; phylum Planctomycetota; class Phycisphaerae; order Tepidisphaerales; family Tepidisphaeraceae; genus CALEKX01. The sequence goes on from CAZSJB010000193.1 coordinate 215, forward strand.
TTCCCCCGCCCCAGGGTTACATCCTCTCCTACCCATGTGCCAGCGACCCAACTTCCTCTTCATCCTCATCGACGACCTCGGCTGGCGGGATCTGTCGTGCTATGGCAGCACGTTCTACGAAACCCCCAACCTCGATCGCCTCGCAGCCGAAGGCATGACCTTCACCGATGCCTACGCCGCTTGCCCAGTCTGCTCGCCCACGCGGGCCAGCCTGTTGACCGGGCGATATCCCGCGCGCGTCGGCGTCACCAACTACATCGGCGGCCACGCCACCGGCAAGCTGATCGATGCCCCCTACATCCGCCAGCTTCCGCTGGAGGAATACAACCTCGCCCGAGCCCTCAAAGCCGGCGGCTACGTGACCTGGCATGTCGGCAAATGGCACCTGGGCGATGCCCCGTTCCATCCCCAACACCAGGGCTTTGACATCAACATCGGCGGCTGCCATTACGGCCACCCGTACAAGGGCTACTTCGCCCCGTGGCAGATCGAGCATCTGCCCGAGGGCCCCGACGGCGAATACCTCACCGATCGCCTCACCGACGAAGCCATCCGCCTGATCCGCAACCACGACGGCAGCAAGCCGTTCTTCCTCAACCTCTGGCACTACGCCGTCCATACCCCCATTCAGGCCAAGCCCGAGGACATCGAACGCTTCCGCCGCAAAGCCGAGGCCATGGGCCTCGACAAACAGCAGGCCCTCGTCGAAGGCGAGCACTTCCCCACCGATCAGAAGCGGCATCTGCGCGTCATGCGCCGCATCATCCAGTCCGACCCCGGCTATGCAGCCATGGTCTGGAATCTCGACTGGAACATCGGCCGGGTCCTCGACGCCTTGCGCGAAACCGGCCAGCTCGACAACACCGTCGTCATCTTCACCTCCGACAACGGCGGCTTGGCGACAGCCGAAGGCTCGCCGACCTCCAACCGTCCGCTGGCGGAGGGCAAAGGCTGGATGTACGACGGCGGCACGCGCGAGCCGCTGATCGTCCGCTATCCGCGGCTGATCTAGGGCGGCTCGACCTGCAGCGTCCCCGTCACCAGCCCGGACTTCTACCCCACAATCCTCGAACTCGCCGGCCTCGACCTCATCCCCGAGCAGCATTGCGACGGCGAAAGTCTTGTGCCTCTGCTGCGCGGCGGCTCGCAGCTTCGCCGCGATGCGATCTTCTGGCACTACCCCCACTACGGCAACCAGGGCGGCACGCCCGCCTGCGCCATCCGCGCCGGCGACTGGAAGCTGATCGAGTTCTTCGAAGACGGCCGCGCAGAGCTCTACAACCTGCGCGAAGACATCAGCGAATCGCACAACGTCGCGCAGGACTACCCGGAGAAAACCAACGAACTTAAAGCCCGCTTAGCCCAATGGCGAAAAGAAGTCCAAGCCAAAATCCCCCAGCCGAACCCGGACTATCGGCCGGGGTGATTGGAGCTTGGAACCGCAGATGAACACAGATGGCCACAGATGAGGGCTCTGATTGAAGGTTGGGGATCGGACTGCTAGTGAGTGCCAATGGCATGCTATCGCCGCCTACCCACCGACCGCCAACATCGCAACGGCAATCGATTAGGCGGATCGCCTTTGCGACAAGCTACTTTGGGGGACGCAGGCCTTTCAGCGGGCTCGTATCGCATCGCTGGAACTCATGCGTTGCGGCGATCCTCCGCATGGCAGCCTTTACCGCGCTTTCAAGTCGTGAACCACGGGAATAATCGGCCGGCACCGCGATATCGGCACGCTGCTGCTTAACTAGCTCATGTGCGGCAGGTCGCTTCCCTCGCCCATAGACGACGATCGAGTGCCCGCCCTGATACTTCACCATCTTCATGGCCGGAACATCAGTCTCGCCATCTCCGATGTAGATAAAGCTTCGGAAGGGATATGGGCGATGTTCCTCCGGCGTGTACTTGTTTATTGTGCTATTGTCGTAAGCGTTCTCAATGCCTTTGTTAATCCGAAATAGGAACTGTGCCTTGTTGGTATAGTTGACCGCAAGTGCCGGCCAAACAGCAACGTCATTGGCGTCATATCGGAATCCAGATGCAAAGATCTGCTTGAAGTGCCTGGCGATGCTCGTGCCTTGGATCGTTTCCCGGTTTCCTGATGAAATAATGTAATGTGACACTATCACGTTGATCGATTTGCCGAACTTATTGATCCGATCGAACCAAGACTCCACTCCTGGATAGAATTTGATATCCGCCCCATATGCCTTGAATATCTCGCGACGACTTGGTGCACCGCTATTTCGGGAACTCTCCAGCATTAGCTCCATATATGCCAAGATCTCATCCATGTCGTGGGCTTGTGCCCGGGCCTTGGCATTCCGCCAGAACCGCTTGGCATCTGTTCTAACCGCGGGCAGAAAGCTTTGCTCCTGCATATTTCCTGGCGCTAGTGTGCCATCAAAATCATATACGAGTGCAATGCGGGCTTTTCGTTGTGCCATCGTCACCTCTGTCGGCTGCTCTCTTTCGTGCGTCACAGTAGTGGTAGCGTCACTCCCATTGATGTGATGGTCTTCTTCTGGTTGATCTCAGGTCTGCATCTACGCTCCGTAGTGCCCCATTTCCCACATAGACGTTGTCGACAAATGCAATGATCGTTGGGCGTCTCTCTGCACAGATGTCGCCTCCATCGGAGTTCTAGTATTCGGGATACTGGATGCAATCCAGCCTAGACATTGGGTACACGCCAGATTATCCACAAAACAGCGATGTCTTGATGCCGCCTTGGGCATTCGGCGCGAACATTTGTTGGGGCGTTAATCCGTGTGCCGGATAGGCGGCCAAACCAAGCTATCCGCGCCCATCTGTGCTCTTCTCTGTTTCCCCCTCTGCGTCCTCCGCGTCTCTGCGGTGAACTGATCAGCCGAAAAGCTTCTTCCACAGCGGCGGGAGGAGGATCAGCGAGCCGACGGCTACCGATGCGATGGCGGCCAGCAGGACCATGCCGGCAGCCAAATCCTTGGCGTGGCGGGCTAGCGGGTGGACGCGCGGCATGGCCAGATCCACAGTCGCTTCGATCGATGTGTTCAACCCCTCAAGAATCAGCACCAGTGCGATCGTGAACGCGATCACCGCCCACTCGATGCGCGAGAGGCCGACCCACGCGCCGATTGCATAGACTATCAGAAAAATTCCATTAAATATCTTTTGCAATTCCGACTTGACCCATAAGGTTACGAGAGATTCACCCAGCAGCAGGAGATCTCTCATGGCCAGCACATCGACTAACGTACGTGTGGCGATTGTGACCGGGGGTTCGGGCGGGATTGGGCGAGCCAGTGCGATCCGGCTGGCAGCGGACGGGTTTGCCGTGGTGGTGCATTACAACGGGAACCGCCAGCGGGCGGATGAGACCGTCGCGGAGATCACCGCCGCCAGCGGACAGGCGGTTGCGGCTGGCGGCGACATTGCCGACGAAACGGCTGCGGCTGGGGTGTTCGATCTGGCTGAACGGACGTTCGGCGGTGTAGACGTCCTGGTCCACTCAGCCGGGATCATGTCCCTTTCCCCCATTTCCCAGCTCGACCTGGACGAGTTCGATCGCATCCACCGCGTCAACGTGCGCGGGACGTTCATCCTCAACAAGCTCGCCGCCCAACGGCTTCGCCCCGGCGGCGCAATCATCAATTTCTCGACGTCCGTCACGCGTCTCCAGATGCCCACCTCTGGCGTCTACGCCGCCTCTCAGGCGGCTGGCGAGGCGATCAGCCTGATCCTCGCCCGCGAGCTGCGCGGCCGTGACATCACCGTCAATGCCATCGCCCCCGGCCCCACAGCCACGCCGCTGTTCCTGGAAGGCAAAAGTCCCCAACTCATCGAGCAGATCGCCAACGCCAACCCCTTCCAGCGCCTGGGCACCCCCGAAGACATCGCACAAGCCGTGGCCTTCCTGGCTGGCCCCGCCCGCTGGATCAATGGTCAGACCCTCTTTGTCAACGGCGGCGCTGCCTAAGTGGTCCAGGATCACGCTCTCTCGCAGGGGGCCCCCTAAGGTGTTGCAAATCCCTCCATACATCTGACAATACCGCCCTCATGCGCAAACTTCTCGTAGCCAATCGCAGTGAAATCGCCATTCGTGTTTTCCGGGCTGCCACCGAACTGGGCCTGGGAACGGTCGCCATCTACACCTACGAAGATCGTTTCGCCCTGCACCGCTTCAAAGCCGACGAGTCATACCTCATCGGCCCTCCCGATGGCGGTGAGCCGGTGCGCGGATATCTCAACATCGAACAGATCATCGCCATCGCCGTCGAGCACAAGGTTGACGCGATCCATCCCGGATATGGATTTCTTGCGGAGAATGCGGATTTTGCGCGTGCCTGTGCCAAGGCAGGCATCACGTTCATCGGCCCCGATGCCGACCTGCTCGAAACCTTCGGCGACAAGACAGCAGCCAAGCGCCTCGCCCAGGAGACCGGCGTCCCCACCGTTCCCGGCACCGCCGAGGCCCTGACCGACCCGAAAAAGATCCGCGCAGAAGCCAAGCGCATCGGCTACCCGATCATGATCAAGGCCAGCTTCGGCGGCGGCGGCCGGGGCATGCGCGTCGTCAACAACGAATCCGAGCTGATGCCTCGCCTCGAAGAGGCCCAGCGCGAAGCGGCGGGCGCCTTCGGCCGCGCGGAGGTCTTCCTCGAACGCTACATCCACCGCGCCAAGCACATCGAAGTGCAGGTCCTCGGCGACCGCCACGGCAATCTCGTGCACCTGTGGGAGCGTGACTGCTCGGTACAGCGTCGCCATCAGAAGGTGGTGGAAATCGCGCCCAGTGTGAACCTTTCTCGCAAGCTGCGAGAGCGCATCTGCCAGGCGGCTGTGCGACTGTGCAGCGCGGTCAATTACCAGGCTGCCGGCACGGTCGAGTTTCTGGTCGACATGGACCGCGAAGAGTTTTACTTCATCGAAGTCAACCCGCGCATCCAGGTTGAGCACACCGTCACCGAGGTCGTTACCGGCATCGACATCGTCAAAAGTCAGATCCTCGTCGCCCAGGGGCACAAGCTGCATGAGGCGCCGCTGAACATTCCGCCACAGGACAAAATCGAAACCCGCGGCTATGCGCTGCAATGCCGAATCACGACCGAAGATCCCGAGAACAACTTCATCCCCGATTACGGGCGGATCTCCACGTATCGTTCAGCCGCCGGATTCGGCGTGCGCCTTGACGGCGGCACGGCATTCAGCGGCGCGGTCATCACCCCCTATTTCGACTCGCTCCTGGTCAAGCTTACGGCCTCCGACACGACGTTCCCCAACGCGATCCGCCGGATGGACCGGGCACTGCGCGAGTTCCGCATTCGGGGCGTCAAGACCAACATCCCGTTCCTCGAGAACCTCATCCGTCACAAGACCTTCGCCTCCGGCGATGCGACAACGACATTCATCGACAACACGCCGGAGCTGTTCAGGTTCCGCCCGCGGCGCGATCGCGCCACGCGCCTGCTGAGTTACCTGGGCGACGTCATCCTCAATGGCCGCTCCGATGTGAAGGACAAAGCCGATCCCAATCGCGAGTTCCACGACGCTCCGATTCCGGATTATCCCCAGGGCCAGCCCCCACCGCCCGGCACCAAGCAGTTGCTGGATAAGATGGGGCCTGAAAAGTTCGCCCAATGGGTCAAGAAGCAGAAGCGCCTGTTGATGACGGACACCACCATGCGCGATGCGCATCAGTCGCTGCTGGCGACCCGTTTCCGCACACACGACATGCTCCGCATCGCGCCGGCTGTGGCCCATCTGGCGTCGGGGCTGTTCAGTCTGGAAATGTGGGGTGGCGCGACGTTTGATACGTCCATGCGCTTCCTTCAGGAAGATCCGTGGCAGCGGCTGCGCGAGCTGCGGGCGCGCATCCCCAACATCCTGTTCCAGATGCTGCTGCGCAGCAGCAACGCCGTTGGCTACACCAATTATCCCGACAACGTCGTGCGCGAGTTCATCATCCGCGCCGCAGAGGAAGGGATCGACGTCTTCCGCA
>CAZSJB010000194.1:0-6185 GCA_964606625.1 uncultured Tepidisphaeraceae bacterium
CGCCAGTCCGTCGCGGATCCCAGCCGTCGTAAACCGCGCGGGGCGCGACTCGGCGGACCGCGCCGGCGCCCGCCGCGTCTACCGTGTGGATGAACCGATGGCAGCCGCCATCGGCGCCGCCCTGCCGGTGACCGAACCGACCGCCAGCATGATCGTCGACATCGGCGGCGGCACCACCGAGGTCGCCATCATCTCGCTGGCAGATGTCAGCGTCTGCGAGTCGGTCCGCGTAGGCGGCGATGACTTCGATGAAGCCATCGTCAACCACATGAAGAAGACCTACAACATGGCGATCGGCGAGCAGATGGCTGAGCGGATCAAGATCGAGATCGGATCGGCTGCGCCGTTCAGCGACAACGAACCCACCATGGAAGTCCGCGGCCGCGACCTGATCTCCGGCCTGCCGCGCAAGACCGACGTGACGGCTGAGGAAATCCGCGAAGCCCTCCAGGAACCGGTCACCCAGATCATCGAAGCCGTCACCCGCACACTGGAACTGGCCGAGCCGGAACTGGCTGCCGACCTGGTCGACAACGGCATTACCATGGCAGGTGGATCCAGCCTGCTGCGCGGCCTAACCACCGTCATCAGCAACGCCACCGGCCTGGATGTCCGCTTGGCTGAAGATCCCCTCACCTGTGTCGCCCGCGGCACCGCCGTCTACCTCGAAAACCTCGAGGTCTGGAAGGATACGCTCGAAAGCGATGCCGACGACGTGTGATCAACCCTGGCACGGGCACCTGGCCCGTACTGGATAAACCGCTGCACGGGCATCGTGTCCGTGCGACGAACAGCAAGGCACGACAAGGATGTCGTTCGTTCGCTTCAATCATGTCTTTGCCTTCCTGATGCTGCTCAGCCTCATCAGTGCGTTCGTCGTTCCTCAGCGCACCACGGATAAGATTGCCGCTCACTTTCGCACGCTTTTTGCTCCGGTTGCCTGGCCCCTGCATCGGATTGCCTCATCGATCTACTACCGCATGGCAGATCCCTACGCAGCCGATACGCGTGATGAAGTGGACATCCGCGTGGAAAACGCCTACCTGCGGACGGAGCTGGTCCGCATGGCGCGCCAGCTTGAGGCATTGGTCGAACTGAACAACTACCTCGATCAGCTCAAACACCTGCGGCACTACTCCCAGCCGCTGGAGGTAGTCGGCAGCGACAGCAATCGCGACGCCTTGATCCTCCGGCCGCTGACGCGGTTGCGCATCGCCAACGATCTGCCGGTGATCTATCCATTTGGCATTGTCGGCCGGCTGGACCGAGTTGGCGGTGGTGCATCGCCAAAGGTGCGCCTTATTACGGATAAAGGCTTCCGCCTTGTGGGAGCCTTTGGCCGATTCGTCGAAGGCACTGAGGGCCCACGTTTTGAGCGACTGGCCTCTCCGCCCCACCTGGTGGAAGGCGCCGGCCAGGGGACGATGGTCATCCGCAATGTCACCGATCGGCAGGCAAAGGAAATGGGCCTTCAACTGGGCGACTGGGTCGTCCTCGAGGATCGCGACTGGCCGGAAGACCTGCACGGCCAGAAAATCGGCCACATCGTCAAGATCCAGCCGCGGCCCGACGCGCCCCATCACCTTTTGATCGAACTCCAACCAACACAGAACCTCAAGATGTTGCGTACCGTCATGGTTTTTGACCGGCAACTGCACACAGGAGGCTCAACAGCGCAATAGCGGACCGCGCCCGCAATCCTGAACCGAACCATGCGTCTTGTGCCCTACCTCATCCTCGCCTACCTCGCCATCGGCCTGCAGATCGGCCTGGGGTCGCTGCTGGCATTTAGCGGATCAGCGCCCAACTTCGTGCTGCTGGCGGTGATCTACATTGCCTTGCAGGCGCCGCGAGAAGCAGCGTTGCTGGGATGCTTCGGGCTGGGATTGATGCACGACCTGGTTTCCCAGCAGCCGCTTGGTTTGTTTGCGTTGGCATATGGCTTGACGGGGTTACTGATTGTCGGCTCGCAGTCATCCCTGCAGCGGGACAATCCGCTGGCACATGTACTGGTCGCGCTGGTGAGCGGCATCGTCGTGACACTGGTGATCCTGCTGAACCAGCGATTCGCCCCAGGCAAACCGCCTCCCGTAACCGGCCCTGAGGGCGATCCACTTCCCCCGCTGCGTATCGGGCTTGGCGTCTTGCTGGGAGGCGTGCTCTGGACGACGGTCCTGGCACCGGTTGTCCTGTGGCCCTTGAACAAACTCCGCAAGCGCTTCGCGTTCGACCACACCCGCTGGTAACGGCGCCAAACCCCTGGCAAGGAGGCCAAACATGTTCGAACGACGCCTCAAGATCTTTCTCATCCTCCTGTTCGTGATGACGATCGTCATTGCGCTGAAGGCTGCCCATATTCAGGTCATCGAACATGATCACTGGAGCGCCCGCGCTGAAGATCTTCGGACGCGCACAATCTATGTGGAAACGACCCGCGGCCGCATCCTCGATCGCAACGGCGAAGAGCTGGCCGTCGACATGCCCTGCACTGATGTGGCTGTCGACTATCGCGCCATCACCCCCGAGCCGGACCCACGCTGGGTGCGATCCAAGGCCTATGCTCGTCTGCGCGCTCGCGATGACTGGGATGCCTACCTCAAAGCCGACCGCGCCACCCGTCGCCAGTTGCTGGACGCCGAAATCGAAGCCGTCAAGGCCGACATCGAGGCCATGTGGGACATCCTCGCTGAGCTGTCCGGTGAATCGCGCGAGCAGATCGACGAAACCCGCAACGCCATTGTCCAGCGCGTGGAGATGCGAAAGCGCTACATCTGGTACAAGTCCTATGAACGGGCGGTGAAAAAGCACGAAGAGGCGCCGCCCCCGCCCATCTGGCAGCGGTGGCTGCTGGGGGACAACATCGAAGGCCCAAAGCTCGACCAGTTCCGCATTGAGGTGGCTGAAGAAACCCAGTCACACGTGATCATCAGCGACATCGACGTCGAAGCGATCAACTATCTCGGCAAGAACATCGATCGCTTCCCGGGGATTTCCCTGCGACCGGGTGTGCATCGCGTCTACCCGTTCCGGGATGTCGCCGCGCATGTGCTGGGTCGCATCGCCAAGGTCACCCGTGAAGATCTTGAGAAGGATCCGAACCGGGATGATGAACTGCGCAAGTACTGGCAAAACGATCTGATCGGCCGCACCGGCATCGAGGCACTGGCTGAACCAACCCTCCGTGGATCGCGTGGGCGCATGATCCGTCACTACGGCCAATCCCAGTTGGTGGAAGACGTCAGTCCCGTTCCCGGGAAAGATGTCCGCATCACGCTGGATATCCATCTCCAGAAGGCCGTGCAGGAGACGTTTGAGCGCGCCCGCGTCCCGACGGGGAACAATTCCTACGAGGTGCATCCGATGCACGGCGCTGCCGTGGTCATCGACGTACCCACCGGGGAGATCCGTGCACTGGTTTCCTATCCCACGTACGACCTGAATACCTTTGACCGCGACTATCCCCGTCTTGTGCGCGATGACATCAACAAGCGACTGCTCAACCGTGCCACGCAGTATCCTCTTGAACCGGGATCGACCATCAAGCCGGTCGTGGGTATCGGGGCCATCGCCGATGGGCTGATCGAAGCCGATGGCACCATCGAATGCACCGGTTATCTCGTGCTCGATGGCCGCACGCACCGCGTCGGACGCTGCTGGGTGGCCAGCAAGTTCGCAACAATCCTCGGACCCAATGGCGTGGCACATCATCCGATTCCCTGGTCAGATCCACATCCCACCGGACACCTGAATCTGTCGGACGCCCTCAAGCGAAGCTGCAACGTCTATTTCGAGACACTGGCGGACAAGATGGGCTTGGATGGCTTGAGCAAGTGGTATCGCGAGTTCGGGCTGGGTATGCCGGTGGGAATCGGCATTCCCGAGTCGTCCGGCCGGTTGCCTGACAGTTTCCGCGGCCCAGCCGACGTGCGGCGTGCGACGGCGTGGTTCGCCAGCATTGGCCAGGGACAGGTCAGCACAACCCCGCTCCAGATGGCCAATGTGGCAGCCACAATTGCCCGCAATGGGCTGTGGATCCGTCCAACGCTTATCCCCAGAGGCACTGAGATCGATGAGCGTTTGATCCGTCGTGGTGAAGGCAAGTTCGCAGCCGATGAACGTCGGATCGTCGCGCCGGCAGCGGCCTGGCACATGGCCCGCAACGGGATGGAGCGGGTAGTCAATGATCGCGGCGGCACGGCATGGACGACAATGCATAACAATGGGGTGGATCTGGCAGTCAAGACCGGCACGGCGCAGGCTGCCAAACTCACTGTGCCCGTGCGTGATGAAAACGGCGAGTATCTTCGCGACGAGCGAGGCCGCGTAGTCCGGCGGCTGCTGGAACCCTCGACCCCTGGCAATCCCAATCCCGAAGCTATCTGGTATCGGGCCTTTGGCGAGGACAACAAGCAGCTCAATCACGCCTGGATGATCGGCTATGCCCCCGCCAAGAATCCCAAGATTGCCTTTGCCGTGATGGTTGAGTATGGCGGATCGGGCGGTGGCATCACCGCTTCGGATGTGGCCCAGAAAGTGCTCGAAGCCTGCGTGGAGCATGGGTATCTTTCGAAAATCACGACAGCCGAATAGGATGGCCGATAAGAAATGAGTTGCCCGTCGTGATTTGTCTTTCGCAGGTCTGAAGGGATCATGTCGCAAACCATGTCTCAACCTACTGTTGCGTCCATGGCGCCACGCCCTGTAACCCCGGCTGTCCGGCGCCGGGCCTGGGGCGAACCGCGCGTGCGTATCTGGCTGGTAGCTGCGATTGTGATCCTGGCCATTGCAATCTACTGGACGATCGCCCAAATCAGCGCGTGGTACACTGAAAACCGTCTGATTCGCGAAGGTGTCCGGACCGACGCCACCGTCTACGTCCCCCAGGATTTTCACGCCGGCAACCGCATCCCCAATCGCAGCATCGCCGTGCGCCAGCCGATCGTCCTGGAATGGTCGCATAACGGTGAATCCTACCACGGCAGCGACGTGCTCGATCACGAGACCATCTCCGGCCAGACGGTGCCGATTTATATTGACCCCCAAAATCCTTCGGACTGGACCACGCGCCTCACGGTCGCTCCGCTGACCGGGCAGTTGGTGGGCCTGGCGATTCTCCTGCCGGTGATGTTGATCACCGCGCTCATCGCGTGGCTGCAACATCGGCGCGTAATCCGTATCTACCAGCATGGCGAAATCCATCCCGCCATCGTGGTCGACACCCGTTCCAACGCGCTCACGCCCCTGTCGCGGCAGATCCGCTGCACACTTCAGAATCAACCCGACAAGCGCATCCTCACCGTCACGCTTCCTGTTCGTCATGGCACACCCGCGCGCGGTGACACCATCCAGCTCATCGTCCCGCCCGGCGCCATCCACGGCACCCTGGCTGCAGCGGCCTATGACGCGTGAACCCTGAAGAACCTCCCGCGGGATCAAGTAGCGCTCAGCCGGATCCGAATTGAGGATTCCCGGCTTGCGGGCATCGCCTATGATGGCGGATGGATTCCCCATCAGGAGCCGCCTATGCAGCGTCGCACACTTGGAAAAACAAACCTGGAAGTTTCGGTCATTTCTCTGGATTGCGGGGCATTCGGCGAGGACAACTCGGCTACACGCACACAGGAAGACTGCAATCACCTGTGCTCGTGTGCCTTCAATCACGGCATTACGTTTTTCGACACCTGCAACAGCCGATCCGAGGCGCTGCTGGGCAGATGGAGGAAGGATGCCGACATCCCACGTGAACAGATCCAAATAGGTAGCCGGTTTGGCAATAACGGGGACCCTGCCAGCCCGTCTGGTCCACAGCCGCAGGGCTTTTCGCCCCAGGCGCTGCAAGCGGCAGTGGAGCAGTCGCTTAAGCGTCTTGGAACGGATTACATCGACCTGTACCTGGCGCATCACATCAAGCTTCCACAGTTCCGGGAGGATCTGTTCGCTGAGTGCGAGAAACTGGTGCGAGAAGGAAAGATCCGGGCATGGGGCGTGTCGCTTGGTCCTGCCATCGGCTGGCGAGAAGAAGGCCTCAGCGCGATGATGGATCACCGCGCCCAAGCTGTCCAAACTGTCTTCAATCTCCTGGAGCAGGATCCCGGCCGCGAGTTTTGCCAGGTGGCCCGCGCCACCGGAGCCGGTATCCTGGCACGCGACCCGGATCACTGTGGCAGTCTCAGGAACCTCCAATC